>CAYTQG010000017.1:0-11884 GCA_964439965.1 uncultured Proteiniphilum sp. | reverse complement strand
CCGCAGTATTAAGAAATATGTTTTCCGTTGATGGCAATTTCAATGAAAAGGGATTCTTGCAATTAGGATTTGCTGGCCACCAACCCGAAATTGCCGATGTATATACCAATAATGGTAGCCTATACCTCACCTCGGTAGGATTTTTACATTTAGGATTAGCTGCTGATCATCCATTTTGGACATCAGAGCCACAAGACTGGACTTCGAAGAAAGCATGGACAGGACAACCATTTACCAGAGATGGTGCTTCACGAGATTAAAAAAACAAACAAAATAAAATGATAAGACAAGCAATTTATTTACTTGCTATATTGGCAATAACCAATATAAGCTGTTCACAGAAAGAACAATTTACCGACGACCCAATCAAGCCTGGCGAGATATGGGCTGATAATAATGGAAACCATATAAATGCCCACGGAGGAGGAATATTATATAAAGATGGTGTTTATTATTGGTTTGGAGAGCATAAGGCTGAAGATACAAACTCGGCGATGGTAGGCGTTACCTGCTATTCATCGCCCGATTTGGTTAATTGGACATATGAAGGGGTTGCCCTTTCAGTATCCGATGATGAGGATAGCGATATAGTGAAAGGCTCAATAATTGAGCGACCAAAAGTAATATACAATCCGGCTACTGATAAGTATGTTATGTGGTTTCACCTCGAGTTAAAGGGTAGGGGATATGACGCTGCAAGATCGGGCGTGGCAGTTAGTGGCAATGTTACCGGTCCTTTTGAATATTTGGGTTCTACTCGTATTAATGCTGGTCATTATCCATTTGATATGTCAGAGGAACAACAAAATGCAAAGCTTAGCACTGAAGATTATCCTGATTGGTGGACAGAGGATTGGTATAAAGCTGTAGATGAAGGGTTATTTATACACCGAGATATTGATGAAGGACATATGGCCCGTGATATGACCCTGTATGTTGACGATGATGGAAAGGCTTACCATATTTATTCATCCGAAGAGAATCTTACACTTCATGTTGCAGAACTATCTGACGACTTTTTGTCGCACACAGGTAAGTATAACCGTATTGCCCCTGCTGGACACAATGAAGCACCAGCGTTATTTAAACGTAATGGCACTTATTGGATTATTACCTCTGGCTGTACTGGTTGGGCTCCCAATGAGGCTCGTATGTTTTCGGCATCATCAATATGGGGACCATGGACTCAGCACCCTAATCCTTTTATTGGTGAAGATGCTGATTTGACGTTTCATAGTCAAAGTACTTTTATTCAACCTGTATATGGCAAGAAAGATGCATTTGTTTTTATGGGCGACAGATGGCGTCCTGAGCATCCTATAGATGGCAGATATGTGTGGTTGCCAATTCAGTTTGAGAATGATACACCGTACCTTGAATGGATGGATGAGTGGACATTGAGCTTTTTTGAAAACGAATAATCCAAGTAGTTTATAATAACAATGGGGAAGCAAAGCTGATATACTTTACTTCCCCATTTATCTTACTCACTATCAGTAAAAACGAATAGCGATGTATAGTTACGGCTTAAAATTTAAATGAAAATCCTCCCATCACATTTACTCCTTGTGCTGGATGACCATACCATATATCATATTTCTGAGCCAATAGGTTATTTGCTTTTAAATTGATAGAAAAAGCATCGCTTATCTGATACACGGCGCCTATATTAAGGTCGTTTATGTTGTCCATCTTCACATTATCTGTTCCGTAGTTGCTCCATCTATCCGTAGCAAGATAGTAGTTGAGTGTAAACTTGAAGTTTTCAACAATCGATAAATCTGCACGAACATCAGCCTCAAATCCAGGTCTGTTCCATGCTTTTGCATTGTTATCATCCTTTAAGTTGTAGAAGTTCTTTTTTAACGACAATGATACATTAAGAGGGTTCCAAATGGTAGATTGAACTCTTGCTCCTATATGAGAATGAGAAAGATCTCCATACTTGGGAGTCAAAAACTCACGGTTTACAACGGGCAATCCACCAGTTGTTGGTTCGTGATGCGAATCTAATACCAAAAAGTGCTCATCATCTGTTTTTTTGAATCCTGCAAACACATCAAACCTAAATGCGTCAAGATTTGTGATTTTAACTCCACCATTTATATCTATCAAAGTAAACGAGGGTTTCACAATGCTGTTTGGAAGAATATATCTTGATTCTTGAAACATATCTACAAAAGTATTGCTACTATATCCACCTTTAATATTTACATATATTGGCGAGTATCTCAATTCAACATTTGGGGCAATTCTGATTTCCGTTTTACCTACAAGATGAAACAATACATCGGCACCTAAGCGTGCGCTCCAGTCTAAACCTTGAAAAATAATATAGGGTTTTGCACCTACAAGTAAATAATTTTTCAAATCATTGTTGTAGAATGTGTTTAGGATAGTACCTTCGATACCTATACCATTGTCGTTCTCACCATATGGTTTCATTAGCCCAACCATAGCTTCGAGCTGATTGCCCTTCATTGGGTTGTCTAATAGGGTTTGTCCATATTTATTTGAGAAGTTCTTGAAATCAACATACCCACGATACTCAAAAGATGAGTTTTTGGTAGGTTCGATACCAATGTTGAGGTTAAAGATTCCTGTTTGTTGGTTGTTGTCTTCCAAAACCTTCTGAACTCCCATAGTATTTGCATAATAGTTATATCCCGAATGGAAATATGAAACTTTAGAATTAAGTGCAAACTTTTCAAATTGATGACCATACTTTATTTGTCCCATATTGTCCATAAAGTTGGCTTTTGTTTTATCTTCAAATAGTTCCTGATTATATCTTAAATTACCATTTGTAGAATTGTGTAGGAAGTTTACCGACAACTTATCTGCCTCATTATCTATAATTCTAAATCCAAATGCGCCATCCATATTAGCATAATTACCACCTGCAAAATAAAGATATCCCTTTTCGGTAGAGTAGGGTATTTGGGTATTTATGGTGCCTGGGCGTGGTATTGCTATCTCAAGCGGTGGAGTTGCATTGATGCTCCAAGTGGAGTAGTTGGTATTTGCTTTTTGCACCACAGGCTCGCGCAACATTGGCAGCGAATTTATTTTATTTGATTCGAGCAGAGTAGGATTGAAGTCTCTGTCAAGCTCCAATTGGCGGGTAAGTAGCGAATCTTGCGACTGCGCCATTAGTGCCGTAGTAATAAACATCCCTGCTACTATTATATAAATAATCTTTCTCATAATATTCTATATTGTTGATTTATAAAAATCTTTATTGCCTCGTTGTTAGTTTAATCTCTCGTTAATCATTTGCTTTATATCCTCCTCATTGCCCTTATAGTTTGTTTGCAAGCTTTCCAGATATTGTTTTGCTTGGAAGTTGTCTCCCTTTGCAGCATATGTATCTGATAGCACAATCAGGGAGCGTGCCATCCAATATTGATGAGGAGTGCCGAGCTTCATAAACTCTTTTACTTGAGCCTCCACTTTGTCATACGATTGCCATTTGAAGTAAGTATCTGCTATAATAAATTGAGCCTCGGCACCATATACACTTCTTGTATCTTTTGCAATAGATTGGAAATCGGCCATTGCGCTTTCCACTTCTCTTGCTTGCTGATAAGCCTTGCCTCGCAAGTAAGTAACTTCGGTAACGGTTTCGGGCGATAGATTTGATGTTACCAAAAGTTCCGTAGCGGCTCTTGCAGCCTCATGATAGCTCTCAAGCTTAGATTGAACACGCACCACGCCCAACAATCCTGTTTGCTTATTAGTGGTGCTTCGTGCAGATGTGGCAAGGCGTGAATAATCGGCCAATGCTTGGCGATAGTTTCCAATTTCATACTCTGCTTTTGCAGTGTAGGTAAGTGCGTTTTCTAAAAATTTAGGACTGCTTGCATCTATCACCTTTCTGAAGTGTGCTTGTGCTTGCTGTGTATTGCCTTTTTCATCAGCTATCACACCAAGATAATAATTTGCATCGCTACTGTATGCACCATTAGGATACGATTGTATGTATCTATTAAGAGCAAGTTCGGCATCTGCCTTGCTACCCTTCATATATTGTCCTTCGGCTGCAAGATATGTTAGTGAATCCTGACGAGATGGAGTGATTCGCATTCCGCCCGGCACTGAGTTTGCATATTTCACATACGAGTCTATATCGTTAATGTCTCTATACACCGTTTCGAGAGATATCATTGCATTGCGTGCATCGTCCGATCCTGGGAAGTTGCTAATCACATTTTTGTATGCATTGATACTTTGTTGGTGCTGATTGTTGTTGTAGTACAACTGTCCCAACTGAACACCACCTTGGCTTGCAAGTGGGCTTTTTGGAAATTCGCTAACAAGTTTATGAAGCGTGTTTATGGCTTCATTGTCGCGACCAAGCATAGTTTGTGCACGACTTTTTTCGTATAGTGCGTCATCGTAATATTGAGAGTTGGGGTAGCGTCTCATCAAGTTGTCTAATGCATCAATCTTGCCTTGATAGTTGCGTTGAAGTCCTAATACAAAAGCTCGCTGATATGCTGCATAGTCGGCAGCATCCGGATTTAACTCTGCTGCTTGTGCATAAAAACGCTCCGCATCCGAAAAACTTCTATTAAAATAGTAGCTATCGCCAATTCTATTTAAAGCATCAGCATATTCGGGACGTTTTTTATCGACTTCTACCTCCAAAAAACGTCTAAAAGAATTTACAGCCTGTGCATATTGTTGTTGTTTAAATCTGCTATATCCAAGGTTGTACCATCCTAAAGTATAATTTTCATCGCTTGAATTGGCTGATTGAGTGAACTGCTGAAAATCAAGTGCAGCATTGTTGTAATTACCCATTCTGTAATACGATTCGCCTCTCCAATAGTAGGCACTGCTTTTGGCTTTCATATTATAATTGCCCATGCCGATGCTATTATTAAACTGTTGCACCGCTTTGTTCATGTCGCCATTTATAAAGTCTTGTGCTCCAAGTTGAAACAAAATCATCTGCTTAGCCTCCAATATTCTATTTCCAGGATTGCTTATTCTATTTATTGCATTCAGAGCAGCATTGTAATCTTTAGTAGTTAAAAAGGTTTCTGCCAAAATATCATTCACCTGATTGGTATATTGCGAAGAGGGATATTCTTTTAAGAAATTCTCGAATAGAGTAATGGATTCGCTAAACACCGAAAAGTTTGTTTCGTGAGCCAACAGTGCATAGTTGAACATAGCTGTCTCGCGCACTTTAGAATCAAAATTGTCGCGAGTAGCAGCTTCAAAAGCCATTTGAGCATTTTGTTTTTGATTTAATTTCAAAAAAGCGTGCCCAAGTTGCAATTGTGCATTTTGTGAAAGAGCATCACGCTCGCCAGTGGCTTGTTTAAACATTCTTACAGCATCGTCATATTTTCCAGTCTCCTTGTAAGCCTGACCAATGTAGTATGCATCGCCACGCAATATATTATCGGTGCCCGATACGTAGTTTTCGTAATGAGAAATAGCCTTGCTAGCCATCCCTTGCCTATAGTAGCTGTTTCCCAATATTCTGTGCATCTCAGTATTGTGCTTGCTATGTGGATATTGACGAATAAAAGCCTCTGCAAGATTAATAGCATCCTCTTGTTTGTTATCAAAATAGGTGGCTTGCGCATTATAAAAGGCCACTTCTTCCCTATATTCGGGATGGTTAGCCAAGCGTCTAAATCTATTTAGTGCGCTATTATAATTTCCGTTGGTATAGTCTATATAACCATAATAGAAATCAGATGCATCACGATATTTCGAGCTATTTTGCGACAATAAGCCAAATAGCCTCATGGCTTCACTATTGTTGCCTAGCTGCATATTGGTGTAGGCTACTCTAAAACTATAGTTCTCCTGATCTTCGTAAGATAGATAATCAAGATCAGACTCATGAAACCAATGAATTGCCTCTTGCCAGTTTTGCTTATCGAAGTGTAGCGAGCCCAATAAAAATGCAATTTGATTAGAGTAAATTGATTTTGGTTGTTCATTCCACAAATCGTTAAGCATATCTTCGCTTTGTGGTTCATCTCTTTTGAAGGATGCTACAGCAAGCATATACTTTGCTTCATCGATAAGTTTGTTGTCGTTGCTTTTTCCAACAAATGCGGAAAGAAAATCTTGAGCTCCGGCATAGTTTTCGGCCAAAAACATCTCTTTGCCTTGGTTAAAAAGTTTTTCGGGTTCAATGTTGTACGTTGTTTGCTGTGCCGACAAGCTATATATCATAGATGTGCCAGCAATAATTAGTAGTAAAATAATCTTCCTCATATTTACTTTATGTATTATTCTTTTCAGTATCTCTTATCTTGACAGATAATAATTGTATTGGTTTATTAAGCTAACTATTTAAACGGTTATTCCGCTTGTAAGTTGCTCTAAAAGTGTAAAATTAATGATTTTATTTGTTTATAATCTTAATCGTCAACTGCTTTGTTCAGAAACTCAATAAATGGATAGGCAGTTTTGGCCAAGTTGGCCATGGTTTTTATAAAATCTTCTTCGCTCATGTTCATTGCATCTCCCAAGTGATGGTTTACCATGTAGTGTTTGAGCTTTATAAGGTCGGGCTCTACAAAGTCTTTTGGAAAACCTACGGGGATTCTTTTAAGCATATCCTCTTTATATAAGTCTTTGCCAAAAGTGCTTATAAAGTTCTTATCTTCTCTGATTTGGCTGAGCTCATCATAGTTGTCCACTACATTTTGTCGCAACTTCTTAAGCATCGGTGAATCTGGTCTCCATATCCCCGCCGAGAAATATGCCTCTTCGGCATCTATGTGAATATAATAACCAGCATATTTGCTTTTCCATCCTAATGGATATGATATGAAACCTGAGAACTGTTGTTTGTACGGACGCTTATCGTGCGAGAAGCGTATGTCGCGATATATTCTGAATACACACTCTTTGGGTGTAGCATTGAGTATTCGAGTATCGAACTTACTAATCTCAAGAATTAGTTTTTCGAATATATTGTCAAATTGTGTTTTGGCAGATTGGTATAGGTCTTTGTTTTGGTTAAACCACTCTCTGTTATTGTTTATCCCAAGCAGGGTTATGAAGTTTACAATATTTTCCATATTCACAAATTATTTTAAATACAAAGATACTTATTTTTTTGTTGTGATAATGAAATGAGCTTCTTCAAGATAGGAGAGCTTACGTGAGGTTGTAATACTATTTAGCAGTTTTTCTTAGATATATAAAATCTTATTGAAAACATGCTCCGCAGTTTTGGGAAATGACTTTTCAAGGTTGAAAATGGGCTTCGCATTTTTACAAAGCCTGTATTCAAAAAGTGAATAAGTAATCTCAAATATGTATAAGAATAAATAGGTTTAATCTTGAAGATTATAAGTTAAAACTTATACTGTAGTCGCACTGTAAATAGGTTGTCCTTTCTGTTTGCAGAGTAGTTTGTCAGGTTTTCACTTTTCTCATTGTTCACAAAATCATAATATGCCTGCATTCTGATATTGCTTGATGCTTGCCAAAGCAATCCCACACCGATGGTACTATAAGCTATGTCGGTTGCATTTGTATTACTCATTCCTATGGCATTTCCCGAAATCTTGGTATTAGGGTCATACCAGTCATATTTTGCAATAAAAGTTATGGGGCTTTGGCCTATTTGTTGTGTGAAAGCCACATATCCACCAACGAAACTACGGATATAAATATCATTTACTGTAATTGAAGACGAATTGGGGCTCTTGCTACTATTGTTAGTGCCCGGCTGTGTACCAAACAAGTATTCAGCCTTAATTGAAGTTGCCCCAATCTTGCTTTTGATGCCAATCTGAGTATCAAATCCGAAATACTCACGCTTTGCATATTTGCCAATATTATTGCTGCTGTTGTTTGCAGCAAACTCACCCTCAGTCATTCTATATACACCCTCTGTGCTCTGATACACACCACCTATATAATATGATGAACCAAGTGTTATGTTAACAAGTCTGCTCCTAATAGTATTTGCCGATAAATGACCTATAAAATCCTTTCTGCTATCAGTTTCTTGATTTATTCCATTTCCTGCAAATAATCCAGCCTGAAGTTTCAAAAAGCTCCAAGTTGAAGTTTCATTTGCTTGCAGTGTTATCATTGCACCCAAGTCACGCTCATCTGGAAATAATGCTCTGAAAATATCCGAGCGCTCTGGAGCCTCGCGCAGCGATGATGAATACTCTATCTCGTTGCCAAATGGTCTATTAAAAACTCCCGCTCTAAGTGTACTATTATATAATGTGGGAGCAGTTGCACTAATATAAGCATCCTTCAGGGCTACTCCTTTTTCGGTAATATCAGTCTGAAATACCCCGCTAAATAGTCCCTCCTGGTAGGCAAGCTTCACTCTTCCTCGTCTTACACCTATTCTACTGAATGACTCGTTAGAATTTTCATTTTTGGCACCCACATATAGCGATGCATCCTTTTGCCCATATTGAAGTTGAGTTTGTATATACCCCGAAATGACAACCTTTTTGTCGTGATTATTATTCCCTTTTGCATTATTTGCAACGATACCCGTTGCCAAAAGCAAAGAAAGCCATATAAAGCTAATTCTCTTCATGTTATCTCAGTCGATTGAAAAATTAGTGATTACTGTTTAGCAACAGTTTTATACCCTTCCTTACCGATTGCATACCAAAGTCATCTGGGTTAAGCTTCTTTTTATCTATAAAGAATAGGTCTGCTACATCATCCTGTGCCCGCAGGTTATCGCTGTTTGACACTATGCATTTAAAAAACATATCCATAGTATGCACCTCAAAGTCGGAATAAATATATAGATTGGGAATTGAAAACAAAAATCTATAACTATCTACCCTCAAGTTAGTCTCCTCCATCACCTCGCGCACTAATGCCTCCTCTATAGTTTCGAACAAATCGGCAAATCCGCCAGGCAAGTCAAGAGTACCCTTAGCTGGTTCCTTAGCTCGTTTGGCCACAAGTATCTCACCCTTTTCGTTCTCGATAATAGCCACTGCAGCAGCCGAGGGATTAAGGTAATAAGTAAACCCACAATGCTTGCATCGTTTCGATTTTTCGTTGTTCACATCAAACTGATTGGAACCACAACGGGGACAGAATTTGAAAAGAGACAAAGGATGTTGCATAATGATTGATTTAGCCTTTAGCCTTCAGCTCTTAGCTATTGGCTGAGATATATTGTTATTATATTCAACGGGCAATTAAAAGCTGCCCGTTGAATAAATAATATGAATAAATTCCTATTTAGTCGTAATCTCTACAATACCCGTTTTAGGCAATTCGCGATTACGCTTATCTACCGATTCTACAAGCCTATCGGCAAGTTCGGCAAATGCCATGCCGGTGATACTGTCGGTGTTAAGAGCTGCGGGGCGACCATCATCACCCGCTTGGCGGATGCTTTGCACTATAGGTATTTGGCCCAATAGGGGATAGCCTCTCTCCTCAGCAAGTTTCTTGCAACCACCTTCGCCAAAGATATAGTATTTGTTTTCAGGAAGCTCTGCAGGAGTAAACCAAGCCATGTTTTCAACCAATCCTAAGATAGGTACATTCACTTTGTCGCCTGCAAACATGCTGATACCCTTGCGTGCATCAGCTAATGCCACCTCTTGTGGCGTGCTCACAATCACGGCTCCCGTTATGGCAAGCGTTTGCACCAGTGTAAGATGTATATCGCTAGTGCCAGGAGGTAGGTCAATCAAGAAGTAATCAAGCTCGCCCCAATTAGCATCGCCAATCAGCTGCTTCAATGCATTGGTGGCCATAGCACCACGCCACACCACGGCATCATCTTTGTTTACAAAAAAGCCTATCGAAAGCATCTTTACGCCATAATTCTCTATTGGCTCTATTAGCTCTCTGCCATCCTTCTTCTCCAGCATTGGTCGCGCCTCCTCGGCATCCAGCATCTTAGGAATGGATGGACCAAAAATGTCGGCATCCAGCAAACCCACCTTGTAGCCTTTTTGTGCAAGAGCCACGGCCAAGTTAGTACAAATAGTACTCTTGCCCACGCCACCTTTTCCTGAGGCCACTGCCACAATGTTTTTTACTTCGGGCAATAGTTTTGTTACCTCCGGGCGAGGTGCTTGTTTAGATCTCACCGAGATATTGCCCTTAATGTCAATATCTTTATCGGCATGAACCAGAATTGCCTGCTCGCACATCTTCACCAGCGATCTGATAAATGGATCGTTAGCCTTTTCAGTCACCAATGTTAGGCTCACTTTCATTCCGTCGATATGGATATCCTCATCCACCATGCCCATCGACACTATGTCTTGTCCCGTTCCTGGATAGCGCACCGTGCGCAATGCATCCATAATTAATTTAGGATATATAGCCATAATAATTATTATTTAAATATTCAGTAGAGGGAGTCTCCCCCCAGTAAGTTTTTTCTTTCAATGTGTTGTTATTCCACAATAGCATTTCGGCCAAAACTGCGATAGCTATCACGCTCTATTTCTATGTCGGGCTCTACCCACTCTTTATTATGTGGGCACACATATTTTATATACTTAATATCGATGCCACGAGCACGCCATTGCTGTTCATAGAAAGTTTGAATTTGCAAAATATCATCCTCAATGCCCGAGTTGTACAAATCATCGGTGTTGAACAATACCTTTAGATTGTTTTCCTCAATCATAGCATTAGTATAGGTATATAAAAAGTTGCTATCTGTTTTTAGATGCACCACACCGTCCTCCTTCATTATTTTGCTATACTCATTCATAAATCGGGTAGAGGTGAGCCTTTTACTTGTCTTCTTCATTTGTGGGTCGGGAAAGGTAATCCATATTTCAGACACCTCGCCAGGAGCAAAAAAGTGATTAATCTGCTCAATGTGAGTGCGAATAAAAGCTACATTGTTAAGACCCATTTCCATAGCTTCGGTGGCACCAGTCCACATACGTGCACCTTTTATGTCTATGCCAATAAAGTTTTTCTCGCTATATTTAGATGCAAGGCCCACGGTATATTCGCCCTTGCCGCACCCCAGCTCCAGCACTATCGGATTGTGGTTGCCAAAGTGTGTGTGCCATTTGCCTTTCAGTGGAAATCCCTCATTCTTAAGCTTCTCAAATCCGTATTGAAAAACATGATTATAAGTTGCCATATCGGCAAATTTTGCCAACTTGTTTTTAGCCATCTCTTGTTTGTTACGATATTTATATGTTCACAAAAATACAAATAAAAGAGATAACGGCAATATACAATCAACAAATCAGCTCTTTAAGAATATAACCCAATACCAATCTTCGGGATTGCCCAAACCAACGCTTGGAGTGTACAGAAATAGTTTGACTTTTTGCTCAGGATTGATTTCTAGATATTCGCGTACTTTTACCAGATATTGAACTTCGCTCCATGCTACTTCATGGTTTAGATCCATTTCGTAAGGATTAAAAATGTTTTCAAACCCATTTTTTGGTGAAACGTAGTTGTCCGTTATAACACCTTCAAACTTATCTGCTGGTAACAGACTTTTCGGAAAAGTCCTTTCGCCTAGCCCCATCCAATGTATGGTTCCAGAGAATAGAGTTTCGTCAATCTCATCATAAATAATTTTGATGCTGCCAAAATCGCTTGGTTCTACAAACTCATTATAAGTTGTGAAGTGTTCAGATTTATTTTTAAAGTCAAGCTTTGCACCACCCATAAACTTGTTGGTAGTGTAGTCCACCGCCAGCACTAGCACCGAGTTGTTATCGCCTAGTTCCAAATCATTGTTTTCTGGTTCGCACCCCATCAAAGCTAATGCAATAAGAGCCAATAAGAGAGTTTTTGCTTTCATATGATGATAGTTTAATCACTGATACTCAAAGGTAAGTATGAAAAAGATAATTACCTCTTTCTTTATAGACTAAATTAAGATAGGAAACGTTGCACCAAATATTTCCAT
>CAYTQG010000016.1:20684-39684 GCA_964439965.1 uncultured Proteiniphilum sp. | reverse complement strand
TCTGCAAATCATTACTTCAATAATATAATTCAGTCATCCAATCGCTCGGCATGGTTCGGAAACGTTGGTGCGCGGTATAGAGCAAAGAACATTGATTGGATGCTCGACTGGACTAATGTATTTAATACTCGTCAATTTACAAACTACTCATATAGCGACATCAGTAGCTACTACTCGGTGTATAACTTGCGCCCATCGGAGATATTGCTGAGGGTGAGGTTTAAGATAATGTAAGTGAGTATCAACATTCGATATGATGTGATAAATACATAACTAACAAGCAAAACAAGCATGAACAAAACAGTAGCTTTTATATCTATATTTTTTATGATGCATATGCTTTTAGCTATTTCATCCAATGATAAAGTGGTCAATTTAAATGAAAATGACTCAGTACTTTTCAATATCTATTATCTTCATAAAAAGCCTTTTGATGTAGACAAAGAGCTTGTTTGGAGAACATATTCAATGATACTATCAGTAGGTAATCAATATTCTGTATATTATGATATGAATAAGTATAGGCGTGATTCGTTAGATAATGCCAACCTGCTCTATAATCCCAACTTTAGAAGTATAAGATTTACAAGTGATGTTGAGGCCCTAGAGTTAAGATTGCAAAGGCAAGATGATATATATACTATCTTTGATACAAGTAGCGGTGAAAGTGCACAAATTTATAAAAACAGGCTTACTAAAAATATCATTACAAAAGACACATATACTGAAGACATATATATACTCAATGAACAAGGAATCGTGCATGACTGGACTATACACGAAGACACTACCACTATTTTAAATCTCGTGTGCCAAAAAGCGACCATGGAGTTTAGAGGGAGAGAGTACACTGCTTGGTTTACTATGGATATACCTATAAATGATGGACCATGGAAATTATATGGGTTACCAGGCCTTATCCTGAAAGCAGAAGATAGCGAAGGTATATTAAATATTGAGGCTTTTGGCCTAATGACGGATGTTGAAAAGAAAGAAATTACACTTCCAAATGATAAAAAAATTATTGAGTGTGATAATTATAAAATACTTCAAAAGGTGAGAAGAGAAAGGAACAAGAAGGTTTCTTATGCTTTCATAGAAAATGGGGGATGCTATTTATTAGAGTACCTAATCCTGTAAAAGTGATAGAGATAGAGAAGTGATAGAAAAAAACATTACAATTAAATTGCACAAAATCACCAATGCGTCACATAAGATTAAACAAAAATAATGGCAACAAAATAACTGGCAATGATGAATAATCACTGCTTTTGAAGTAATAAGATTATGTAATTAGTAAGGTATAATAGTGAGGTCCTCTATGTATCAAATGATGTTTTTAGCATATAGTTTGATAAATGCTATAGCATATCCTCGCCGAAGCTCAACGGCATTAAGTCTTTAATTGAGTCAATTTGATATACCTCGTCGTTGCCCCGATATAGAAGAACCTTCATTGGATTATTATATCTATTCTCAACCTCGAGCAACACTTGACGACAAGCACCACAAGGAGAAATAACATCTTTGGTGAACTCGTCTTTGTAGTAAGCAGCAACAGCTATGGCTTCTACACTTTGGTCGGGAAAGTTTGCATTTGCAAAGAATACGGCTACACGCTCGGCACAAATGCCGGATGGATAAGCAGCGTTTTCCTGATTGTTGCCTAAAATCATCTTTCCATTTTCGAGTAGTAGTGCGGCACCAACCTTGAAATTAGAGTAAGGCGCATATGCTTTATGTGAAGCAGACTTGGCGGCATCGATTAGCTTTTTTTCTGTATCAGTACATTCATCTATAGGATAAACTCTTATCTTTGTGGTTAAATTAATCTCTTTCATTAGTTTTTTATGATTAAATCGCAATAATGGATATTATTAAAATGAATAATAAATACAAATATAGATATATTTTCTTCTCATTACTCTTTATCCTTGCCATAAATATTCCCGAATGGGCTGTGGCACAAACCAGATTAAGGGTGTATGAGGATTATATTAGTCAATATTCGAGAATAGCACAGCAAAATATGGCCGATTATAAAATCCCGGCATCTATCACTCTTGCTCAGGGTTTGCTGGAGTCGGGAGCCGGAAAGAGTAGTCTATCTATTCGTTCAAATAATCATTTTGGCATTAAGTGCCACAATGGTTGGCGTGGAGAAAAAGTATATGCTGCCGACGATACACCTAATGATTGTTTTAGAAAGTACCGAAAAGTAGAAGATTCGTATGAAGATCATGCACAGTTTTTAGCTAATAATAGTAGATATCGAGATCTATTTAAGCTATCTATTACCGACTATAAGGGCTGGGCACGTGGATTGCAGAAATCAGGCTATGCCACCGACCGAGCATATGCAAACAAGCTTATAAAGCTTATAGAGGACTATGAGCTATATCGTTTTGATAATAGAAACTACAGGCCAGGAACGAAGGTTAAGCAAGATTACAGCCACGTAACATGGACACATCAGCCCTACAAAACTCACGGACTAGTGTATGTAATAGCTGTATCGGGAGATTCGTTTGGTAGTATTGCAAATGAGTTTGGATTTAAAGAGAAGAAACTTCTTAGTTACAACGATGTTGAACAAGGCTTCCCGCTTACTGATGGTGACATTGTATATTTTGAGAAAAAGAAGAAAAGAGCCGACGAACCATATTACAATCATATTGTTCAAATAGGCGAATCAATGCATAGTATATCTCAAAAGTATGGTATTAGGCTTAGAGAACTATATCGATTGAACAAAAAAAGCTATAAATATGTGCCTGAAGAGGGTGATAAATTGAAATTAAGATAAGTAAAACCAAAACAATAACAAGAATTTATGAAAAAAGTATTATCTTTATTTTTTGTAGTGCTTATGTCTGTAGCACTTTATTCTCAAACTGACAATGATGCAGAAGTGGCCCCAACAAAATGGACAAATGAAGGCGTGATGGGCATAAACTTTTCACAAACATCTTTAACAAACTGGTCAGGTGGTGGCGAAAACTCGCTTGCTGGAAATGCATATCTAAACGGAGCATTAGTATATAAATCAGGAAACTGGGCTTGGGATAATAATTTAGCTTTAGATTATGGTCTTGCACGAACCGCATCAACGGGAGTAAGAAAAAGCACTGATAAAATTGACTTTGCCTCTAAGCTTGGTTATAAAGCAAATGAGAAATTATTTTATACAGCATTATTCGATTTTAAAACCCAATTTGCAGATGGATACAAATATGATGGCAATGATAGACAGCGTATTTCTGACTTCTTGGCTCCAGCATACGGAACTTTATCTTTAGGTTTGGATTACAAACCTTCGGACAATTTTTCGTTGTACTATTCGCCTTTGGCAGCAAAGATGACTTGGGTTCAGGATGATTTCTTTTCTCAGGAAGGTATGTTTGGAGTAGATCCTGGTGATAAGTTTAAAGGTGAATTTGGTTCGTATCTAAAAACAGTTTATAAGCTGAAAGTGATGGACAATGTGGATTTGATATCTAAAGCTGACTTTTTTACTGCTTACGACAAAAGCTTTGGCAACGTGGATATCGACTGGGATTTATTAATCAGCATGAAGATAAATAAGCTATTGAACGCTACTTTTAATACTACATTGAGATATGACGATGATGTAGCTTATATAGATCAAGATGGAATTGCTAAAGGTCCTAGGGTGCAGTTCAGACAAATACTGGGTGTGGGCTTGGCATACAATTTTTAAATATAAAACAAATACTGGCAGCCATAATTATGTGAGCACAAGTGCTTTTAGTTATGGCTGCTCATTAATACATAATTTACAAGTAATGAAATACAATACACAACTTAAAAAACTAGCAATGCCCGATTATGGGCGCAATATACAAAACATGGTGGACCACTGTTTGACAATTGAAGACAGAGGCGAGCGCAAAAGATGTGCCAACACCGTGGTAGAGATTATGGGAAATATGTTTCCTCACCTTCGTGATGTCAATGATTTTAAACATATCTTGTGGGATCATCTTGCTATAATGTCTGATTTTAAATTGGATATAGATTACCCATACGAAGTTATAACAGAGGAAGAGCTACACACTCGCCCAGGAAAACTGGAGTATAGCAGACCCACAATGCGTTTTAGACACTACGGAAAACTGCTTGAAAAAATGATTGATATTGCCGCTGATATGGAAGAGGGGGACAGACGCGATGCCTTGATTTCTCAATTGGCAGTGCAAATGAAAAGATCATACATACAATGGAACAAAGAGATTGATGATGCTAAAATAATTGCCGACTTACGTGATTTTTCAAAAGGCAAAATAAATCTTGACCCCGCATCTTATAATATCGGTAGTATTAAAGTTAGCAATAATCAATCTACGACACGACGTAGAGTAAGAGTTTCTCGATCACAACGAAGAAGATAGTCACTCTAAATAATATCCTATTTAATATGATTACTAAAGATAGCGTTTTTAGGATTGCTAAGCTTCAAAAATCTCATGGCATAAAAGGCGAAATAGCCATTGTTTACGATAAACCCGAGTATGCAGATATTGATGTGGATTTCTACTTCATGGATTTAGATGCAATATTTGTCCCATTTCGTATCGAGGAGATTAACTTTATGGGAGATACACGTGGTAGAGTAAAGTTTGAGGATATTGATGACGAGATTTCAGCATCTCGATATTCTAATATTGATATTTATATTCTCAAAAAAGAGATGGCTGACCTTGATGAAGAGGAAGTACCGCACTGGGGATGGTTTATAGGTTATCAAATAGTGGATCAGGATAAAAACACAATCGGAGAAATCGAGGCTGTTGACGACTCAACTATTAATACTCTTTTCATTGTTGTAAAAGGCGATGAAGAACACCTGATACCCGCAAACGAGGATTTCTTTATAGATGTAGATGAAGAAAACAGGATTATACATCTTAATCTACCCGAAGGACTTATTTAAAGAAAATGACAAAACAGATTGATAATAGAGACGAACGTTTTCTTCAACTAAAGGATTTGAGCATAGGATATCATGCAGGCAAAAGCAAAATGATTGTGCAAAGCAACCTTAATTTGACTGCCGATAAGGGTGAACTAATTGCACTTATTGGCAGAAATGGTTGTGGCAAATCTACTCTATTACGATCAATGTCGTGGCTACAGCCTATCTTTTCTGGTAGCATAAATATATCTGGTGAGGATATATCGCAGATTACCCCAAAAAACAGAGCACAGCTAATATCTATAGTTCTTACTGATCAGCGTACTGAGGCATCCTTCAACGTCAAAGAATTAATATCGATAGGGCGCGACCCATATACGGGTTGGTTAGGTAGCCTCTCCGATGACGACAATACAATTATTGAGCAAGCCATTGATATGACAAATTTAAATGGTTTTGAAAATAGGAGTATCCACGAACTATCGGACGGTGAGCGTCAAAGAGTGTTTATAGCAAGGGCATTAGCACAAAACACACCAATTATTTTATTAGATGAGCCAACATCGCATCTCGATTTGCCAAACAGGATAAATATACTGCTGCTACTTCAGAAACTTGCACGCGACACAAATAAAACAATATTCATATCCACACACGAGTTGGAAACAGCTATGCAGGTTGCCGACAAAATATGGCTTATGGAGAAACAAAATGGGGTGAGCGTGGGCACTCCCGAAGATATGGTTTTAAAAGGCACATTCGATACTGTGTTTTCTCACTCGAATTATGATTTCGACAAAGAATATGGGAGCTTCGTAGTGAAAAAACAACTCGATAAGTATGTATCTACAATAGTGGACAACCCAAATAGTTTGATGTCGAGATGGACAACTAAAGCACTATCCAGAAAAGGTTATCATATAATTAATGAAGCTCCAGTTGTGGTACAAACCGTGGAAAGTAGCAATTCATGGATTGTAAGTAATAACGATTCATCATTTTCAACAAACAGTATCGAAGAGATGCTTAATATTTTGGCCAAATTTCAAACCATTTAAAACTTTCACATAAAATTTAGATTGTTGGGGTGGCCTATTTTATCTATCTTTGCATCTTTCCTGACAAAATTTTTCAATCTCAATGAATTATCGTAAAAAGAAAATAGCCATCTTGGGCTCAACAGGTTCTATTGGCACTCAAGCATTGGATGTGGTATCACAACATTCTGATCGTTTTGAGGCATATGCACTTGTGGCCAACAACCAAGTTGACAAACTAATAGAGCAAGCACAACGGTTTCAACCCGAGATTGTGGTAATTGCAAACGAATCAAAATATACTCAAGTAAAAGAGGCTTTATATAATCTCCCTATTAAAATTTATGCTGGAGCAGCTGCTATTGAGCAAATTGTGGAAGACAGCGAAATAGATATTGTACTTACAGCTATGGTGGGCTCTTCGGGGCTGAAGCCCACAATTGCCGCTATAAAAGCTGGAAAAGCTATAGCATTAGCAAATAAAGAAACGCTAGTGGTAGCTGGAGATATAATTACTAAACTAGCAATAGAGAACAAGACCCCTATCCTACCCGTTGACTCGGAGCACTCGGCAATTTTTCAGTGCTTAAATGGTGAAGGAAATAATGAAATATTAAAAATTCTACTTACAGCATCTGGAGGTCCATTTAGGGGGGCAACAATAGAACAGCTTAAAAACGTAACAAAAGAGCAAGCTCTTAATCATCCCAATTGGGATATGGGCGCAAAGGTTACCATCGACTCATCTACAATGATGAATAAAGGACTTGAAATGATTGAGGCTAAATGGTTGTTTGGTGTTCATCCATCACAAATAGAGGTGGTGGTTCATCCTCAATCCATAGTTCACTCAATGGTACAATTCAACGACCAATCAATTATAGCACAACTAAGCAATCCGGATATGCGAATGCCAATACAGTATGCATTTTCATACCCCGAAAGGTTGCCATTAGATACAAAGCCACTCGATTTCACAACACTTTCGGAACTCACATTTGAGAGACTAGACAGAAAGGTGTTTAGAAACCTTCAGCTATGCTATGATGCAATAGAAATGGGCGGCAATATGCCGTGCATATTAAATGCAGCAAATGAAATAGCGGTGGAACTATTCTTACAAAACAAAATTGGATTTCTACAAATAAGTAGCATGGTTGAACAAACTATGCAAAAATCTGTTTTTATCAAAAATCCTACATTAGAAGACTATACACAAACAGATGCCGAGGCTCGTATTATAGCTACCGAAGTATCTAAAACAATTTAATTGAAACAAATAATAAATGGAAACTTTTTTAATTAAAGCACTACAGCTGATTCTCAGCCTGTCCATACTGGTTGTAATTCATGAGTTTGGGCACTTCATGTTTGCCAGAATTTTCAAAATAAGGGTAGAGAAATTTTATCTCTTTTTTAATCCTGGATTTTCTCTTTTTAAATATAAACCCAAAAATAGCGAAACAGAATACGGTATTGGTTGGCTGCCACTAGGTGGATATGTGAAAATTGCAGGAATGATAGACGAGTCGATGGACAAAGAGCAAATGGCACAGCCCGAACAACCATGGGAGTTCAGATCGAAGCCCTCTTGGCAACGCCTATTGGTGATGATAGGTGGTGTAGTGTTTAATATATTGCTTGCTTTTGTAATTTATTCGATGGTTCTGTTTACATGGAACGATACTTATCTACCACTTAAAAATGTTACTCATGGAATGGAGTTCAGTCAAGCTGCATTGGATGCTGGTTTTGTGGATGGCGACATTCTGCTGACAGCTGATGGTAAAGAACTTGAGCGATTTGGTGTAGGTACTCTGCTTGATATTGCAGATGCTAATGAAGTAACAGTATTGCGCAACGGAAGCGAGAAGACACTAACCATGAGTAAGGATTTGATGAAGAACCTGCTTAAAAACAAAGAAGGATTTGCCACATATAGAGTTCCTACGGTGATATATAAAGTGATGGAAAACAGTGCGGCTTCTAAAGCTGGACTTTTATCTGGTGATAGCCTTGTTTCAGTAAACAGTGTCTCAACACCATCATTTAGTGAGTTTGTGGGCGAGCTTCATAAAAATAAGAATAGCGAAATTAGTTTAGGCTTCTACCGTAATGGACAATATGAAGAGTCAACTTTAAATATCGACTCAACAGGCACTATTGGTTTTGCTGCAAAAACGGAAGGACAACTTTACGAAATTGTGACACGCAAGTATGGCTTCTTTGAGTCTTTCCCAGCAGGTATCAAAATGGGTATAGAAACTCTTAGAGATTATATAGCTCAATTCAAGTATGTATTTACAAAAGAAGGAGCATCATCATTAGGTGGCTTCGGAACTATTGGCAATCTTTTCCCAGCCGTATGGGATTGGCATTCATTCTGGATGATGACAGCATTCTTATCAGTAATTCTTGCATTTATGAATATATTGCCGATACCCGGGTTAGATGGTGGGCACGTTCTATTCTTACTTTTCGAAGTATTTAGTGGTCGCAAGCCAAACGAAAAGTTTATGGAATATGCACAAATAGCTGGTATGATTTTACTATTAGGTTTAGTAGTATATGCCAACGGTATGGATATATTTAGAGCAATCTTCAAATAAGTTGATAATAAAGTATTTTTTGAATATCTTTATTGCACATCAATAAACTTATCAGCAAAATGAAAATTTCTGAAATCATTCATGAGACGAAAAAGCCTGTATTCTCTTTCGAATTGTTGCCCCCATTAAAGGGTAATAGCATAAAGCAGGTTTTTGATACAATAGATCGTTTAAAGGAGTTTGACCCAAAATACATAAATATTACTACCCATCATAGCGAGAATATATATAAAGAGGTGTCGGATGGAGTAATTCATAAAGTGAATGTGAGAAAGCGCCCTGGGTCTGTAGCAATTGCAGCTGCAATACAGAACAAGTATGGCATTAGAGCCGTTCCCCATATTGTGTCGTTAGGATTTACAAAAGAGGAAACGGAGTATGCTCTTATTGATTTATCATTTTTGGGAGTGACTGATCTTTTATTGCTACGAGGCGACTCAAACAAGCTTGATGCTGAACAAAGGAGGATGGATTCTCATCAGTTTTCATCGGGACTACAAGAACAGGTAAACAACTTCAATAAAGGCATCAGCATTGATGGTAGTAAGTTAGCAGTACCCGAAATTCCGTTCACTTACGGAATGGCGTGCTATCCTGAAAAGCATGAGGAATCGCCAAATATGGAGTCTGAGATTTTCTATACAAAAATGAAAGCCGATAATGGTGCAGGATATTTGGTAACACAAATGTTTTTCGATAATCAGAAGTATTTTGAATTTGTAAGAAAATGCCGTGAGGCGGGTATTACCATCCCTATTGTGCCAGGCATAAAACCAATATACACAAAAAGACAACTAAGTATATTGCCTAAAATATTTAGAACTGAAATTCCTGAGGCTCTTGAAAAAGAACTTCGAAAATGTGCTACTGATGATGACGCCAGAGAGGTAGGCATAGAATGGTGCACAATGCAAAGCAAGGAGCTAATTGAAAATAATGTTCCGGGTATTCACTATTATGCGCTAGGTGCTACTGAGAGCATCTATAGAGTTGCCAAAGAGGTATATTAAAAGATTATATTAATAAAATCAATTTAAAGTCAGAGTATCTCATGATGCTCTGGCTTTTATTTTAACAAATTAGATTTACTTTATAAACAATACTATTAACGTTTTTGTTATATACATCAATACATAACTAAAACTTTTTTACTAAAATAAAAACTACAATTATGAGAAGAAATTTCAAACTACTGCTACTACTTTTAGCAGTAATGACAGCAACTTATGCTTGCACAAACACAAACAAGAAAAACGAGGAATCAAACGCAACTAAACTTGTAGATGAGCACAATGCTCAAAATTCATTAGATTGGGCAGGAAGCTACTCAGGTGTAATGCCATGTGCTGATTGTGAAGGTATCGAGGCTGAACTAACAATTAAAGAGGATAACACATATGCACTAACAACTAGCTACTTAGGAGTGGAAGATCCATCTACTGAAACTATTGAAGGCAGCTTTGAATGGCTGGAAGATGGAAACAGTATTAAACTATCAGGAATTGAAGAGGGTTCACGCTCTCCATATTTCAAAATAGAAGAGAATAGAGTTCGCTATCTTGATATGGATGGTAATGTTGTAGAGGGCGAATTAGAGAGCTACTATATCTTACCTAAAGAGGGAAATCCAATGGTTGAAAACAAAAAATGGCAACTGGTGGAGCTTAATGGTAAAGAGGTAGAAAACAGCAATCCTGAAGAGTATTTCATTATTTTCAATTCGGAAGATGGACGTGCTCAAGCAAAGGCTAATTGTAATGTATTGAACTATGGCTATAAAATAAAAAATGAGCTTCAGTTAGAATTTAAACAAGGGATGGCTACACTGATGGCTTGTCCTGAAGGAAATATAGAAGATGAGTTTCGTGAAGTATTAAATACGGTTGACAACTTATCTGTAGATGGGGAGACATTAACACTTAATAAGGCAAGAATGGCTCCATTAGCGAAGTTTAAACTAGTGGCTGAGTAAACTTTTTAAACTACGTAAAGTCTAAGAAACAGATTGCACAAACATAGTGCAATCTGTTTTTTTAAATTACAATTCACAATTATGAAAAAAATTACATTTATCATTTCAATCATTACAGTTGCGCTATTAAGCAGCAGTATGGTATTTTCACAAAAGCAATCAATCGAGAAAGAAATTGGCATGTTTCCTGCAGCCGAGCAAGGCTATAAACAGGTTTATATAAAAGTGCCTGCAAAGAAAAATGAATCAGATCTGAAAGTTGAAGTTTTCGTGGGTAAAACAATGATGGTAGATTGTAACCGTCACTTTATGGGTGGCAACCTAGTAGAGAACAATCTTGAAGGATGGGGATATAATTACTTTGTAGCCGAAACTGATGGCAATGTGGCAAGCACAAGAATGGGCTGTCCCGACAATGAAATGAAAAAAGAGTTTGTGCATATGCAATCTCAACTGATGAGATACAACAGTAAGTTGCCTATTGTAATTTATGTTCCACAAGACTTGGAAGTGCAATACAGAGTGTGGAAGGCGCCCAAGAAATTAAAAAACGCTAGTGCTTTATAATAATAACTTACAGGACTAGTAATAAAAAAGGAAGAGCAACTATATGGAATTTAAGTTCCTAAGCTGCTCTTCCTTTTTTTAGATATAGAATTTTATATTTCTACTTTAGTACAAAACTTCTCGTGCTTACTTTTTATTATAATCTTTAGGATATTTAGAACCACTATTTCCCATACAAAATAAAGCCATGGAATATTGAACAATACCGCTGTGAATAGTATGATAGAACGTCCATTAAAAGTATTTGTATCTAACAATGGCATTAGCTTAAGACTATTAGCCCTTAATTGCCCCCTAATTTCAGTTGGGATATCTTTCCCGTATTTGCTTTTAATATCTGTAAGCAACTTTTGCAAACGTGGTGTAGCATTTTCCTGATTTCGAGTATAAAGTATATATCCCCAAGTTATCACCTTATTAATGCCTGGTTTCATAGTAGCATATCGCTGTTCTATTTGTTGTGAATTTTCAAACTCCTTTCCCTTATCATTGCTAATAAAAAAGAGGTGCAAGGTTTTATAATAGTCAGTGATAGAGGCTTGATTGAGATGAGAAATGCCAGATGCTACAGCTACCAACACAAACAACCAAGGATTAAGATGTGGAAAAATAAGATACAACCTATGCGCTAAGGCAATATAGATAGATAAAAACCATAAATCGCCAGCAAATCCATCGAGTATTCTCCCAACCTCTGATTTTATTCCGGTTAGGCGAGCAAGTTGCCCATCTACACAATCAAGGATATTAGCAGCAATCAATGCCAAAATACCTATAATAGCAAACGATAAGCTATACGGAAAGAACCAGAACACACCTGCAGATATTCCTACAAATATCGAAATAATAGTAATAGCATTTGGAGTTATTCCTGTATTTTGTAAAGATTTAGCTATTTTGTACCCAATGGGGCGATAGAAGATTTGGTCAATTACATTCTCCGTTTCTATTGATTTTAATGAACTTAAATAGTCCTTTTTTCTTTCTTCTTTCTTCTTCATATTATTTATATGAGTAGCCACCACTCACCGTAATAATTTCGCCATTGAGGTAGCTATTTTCTACAATCAGTTTATAAACCTGAGCAAGCTCAGAAGGATCGCAAAATCGCTCAAGGGCAATCTTGTCTTCTATTCTTTTTCTAATTTCAGCTGGTTTAGTCTTCTGCCATTCTGTATCCACAAATCCAGGCGCTATGGCATTTACTCTTATCTTTTGAGGAGCTAAAAACTTAACCATGTTTTGCACCAATGCATGCACTGCTGATTTGGTAACGCCATAAGCCAATGAAACGGAATGTGGGTATATTCCCATCAGAGAGCCAGTGAACACAATATTACCACCATGTTCTATATATGGCAAAAGTTTTTGGATAAGAAATACAGGAAAATGAACGTTAGCAAAAAACACATTTTGCCAATCCTTCAATTCTATATCCGCAAATGGTGTACGTGATGTGATGCCTGCATTAAAAATAATAGAAAACAACTTGATTCCATTATCATTGATATAAGAAACAATAGTATCTAAAGAGGCTTCGTTGGTGATATCGGCCGACAAAACATGAATGTCTATATCATAATTAGCACGCAGTGATTGTTCTAATTCTACAGCTGCATCAATATCTGATGCGTAGGTGAGAATAAGATTGTAGCCACACTTAGCCAATTCAGTAGCAACGGATTTACCTATTCCTTTTGTGCCACCTGTAATAAGTATATATTTATTCATTTACTAAGTCTTCAAGTTTTTTTACACTTACTGGCTTAGTATTTTGTTGCGATTTCAGTTTAGCCTCGTAAGTTTGATGAATAGATTTTTTGATATTTGTAGATGAAACCCCTACTCCATACGGGAAATAAAAGACCTCTACGCCTTCATCCTTCAAATAGTCATATTTTCCCCACCAGTCATCGCCTACCACAAAAGCATCTATATTTAGCTTCTTCACAATCTCAGTATGATCTAATGTGTGCTGAGGAATTACAATATCGGGAGTTTTAAGAGCTTCAATAATTTGCAGCCTCTCTTGAAAGGGTATCACTGGCTTGTCTTTATAACTCATAACAAGCTCATCAGTGCTAACACCTACTATCAAAATATCAGCCAGACTACGAGCATAATTAATCATTCGAAGGTGATTGTAATGAAACATATCAAATGTTCCCGACGTGTAAACAATGGTTTTATTTTTAAACATATCAATATAGTTTTATTTCAAATTTGAGTGATGATTTCTATTGGTCATACACTCATCATTACAAAGATATCAAATTTATTAAAAATAATATATAAGTTTGTATTCAAAAAGAGTATAATTGAGTACTTTTAGAAATACCCTCACTTTTATAATATCAAAATTGGTAAATAACGGGATTAATAAGTTTTAGAGCTATAAAAACTTTTTAAAGAGCTAAATCAATATATTTAAGTACATAGAATATCAATTAAAAGCTATAACACTGACTATCAGGCCATAAAACATGTTTGAAGAGCTAAATCAGAATTTTCAAGCATATAAAACATGTTTGAAGAACTAAATCAAGAATTTTCAGGACTTTCTTTATCTTCAAAAGCTATAAAACTGTATTTAATTACACGCTACTAAAAAAACAATTACTTATTTATTTGCATATTAAAAAGATAATTTGCTATCTTTGTCGCACTAAAGATATAAAAATGATACTAAACGTTCTACATCATCACCATTATAACACTTGCTTAACAGGCGAGCTGATATAGATATGTACGAACATTAAACAATATAATATGTATTTATAGAAACCCGTCTGATAATAGTCAGATGGGTTTTTTATTTTTCAACAGTATAGATAGCAAATAATCACAGTAAAAAAATATAACAATTATGGATAAAATTAAGATTGCAATACAAAAAAGTGGGCGTTTGAGTGAAAAGTCACTCGATTTGTTGACTGAGTGCGGTATTAAAATATCAAATGGGAGTAGAAAATTAAAAACCGATGCACGAAACTTTCCAATGGAAATTCTTTTTCTTAGAGATGATGATATACCTCAATATGTAGAAAAAGGAGTGGCTGATATTGGCATTTTAGGTGAAAACGAAGTATGGGAAAAGGACAAGAACGTGGAAGTTATAGAGAAACTCGGCTATGGCAATTGTCGCCTATCGCTTGCCATTCCCAAAGATGAGCAATATACAGGAATTGAATATTTCAACAACAAGAGAGTTGCAACAAGTTATCCCAAAATATTGAGCAATTATTTTACCGAAAAGGGGATGAATGTGGAAATAGAACAACTCGGTGGAAGTGTTGAAATAACAACAGGGATTGGATTAGCAGATGGCATATTCGACATAGTAAGTACTGGTAGCACTTTGCTAATGAACGGATTGAAAGAAGTAGAGGCTATACTTAGAAGCGAGGCTGTGATGATTAGTAATAAGAACTTGACTCCAGCAAAAAAGGAGCTGTTAAACAAATTGCTTTTCAGAATAAGATCGAACATGAATGGAAGAGGTAAAAAATATGTTTTACTAAATGCACCAAACGAAATTATTCCTGAGATAGTAAATCTTTTGCCGGGAATGCGATCACCAAGTATTTTACCACTTGTAGATAAGAGTTGGAGCAGCATTCATTCAGTAATTGGTGATGATGATTTTTGGGATGTTATTGATGAACTTAAGCGACTTGGGGCTGAGGGTATCTTAGTGATTCCGATAGAGAAAATGATTGTTTAATATAATAAATATTCAAATGAAAGTCATAAACAATCCATCAATAAAAAGATGGGCAAAGCTAACGAAACGCCCTCAAATTAAACAAAGAAAATTAATAAAGACTGTAGATAAAATATTCTACCAAATTAATCAGAAGGGCGATAAGGCGGCGTTAGAATATAGCAGACAGTTTGATTATGCCAATCAGGAATCGCTGGTAGTAGATACTGAAAAATTGGTTGCCACAGGAGATTTAGTCTCCGAAAACCTAAAGCGAGCTATTGATACTGCAAAATCAAATATTGAGACATTCCATTTATCTCAGCGTGAAGAAGTGAAAAAAATAGAAACATCTGTGGGAGTGGTTTGTTGGAGAGAAAGCAGGCCAATAGAAAGCGTAGGTATTTATATTCCTGGAGGTACTGCCCCACTCTTTTCTACAATATTAATGTTGGCTATTCCTGCGAAAATTGCGGGATGCAAAAACATTGTATTATGTACGCCACCCAATCAACAAGGAGAAATTGATCCAGCTATTTTATACACTGCTAATTTATTAGAAGTTAATCATGTTTTCTCAATTGGTGGTATTCAAGCCATTGGTGCTATGACTTTTGGCACAGAATCTATTCCTAAAGTTGACAAAATATTTGGGCCTGGCAATCAATATGTAATGGCAGCCAAACACATGGCACAACATTATGGAACCGCTATAGATATGCCAGCAGGACCAAGCGAGGTATTGATAGTTGCAGACGATACTTGTGTGCCTAGTTTTGTAGCTGCCGACTTGCTTTCGCAAGCTGAGCATGGTCCTGATAGTCAAGTGATACTTCTATCAAACGATAAAAAGTTAGTAAAAGAGATTTCAAAAGAGATAGACACTCAATTAGAATTGCTTCCAAGAAAGGATATTGCAACCGATGCTTTAAAGAACAGTAAAGCAATAGTTTTTAAAGATATAGCACAATGTGTTAGTTTTAGCAACGAGTACGCTCCAGAACATTTAATATTAGCGGTAGAAAATTCAGAATCAATAAGTAAAGAAATTTTAAATGCAGGATCAGTTTTTCTTGGCAATTATAGTTGTGAGAGTGCTGGCGATTATGCTAGTGGTACCAACCACACTCTCCCAACGAGTGGATATGCTAAGGCATATAGTGGTGTATCATTAGATAGCTTTGTAAAAAAAATCACATTTCAGCAAATTAGTGAAGAGGGTATTTTGAACATAGGTGAGGCTATAGAAACTATGGCTGATGCCGAACAATTATTTGCCCATAAAAATGCTGTCACAGTGCGCCTAAATCAAATAAATAACAACAAAACTAACACTAGTGAAAATGAATAAAGAGTTTGATTTAAAATCTAAAGTACGTGCCAATATTTGGTCCCTAAGCCCATACTCTAGTGCTCGAGATGAGTTTACTGGCACAGAGGGAGTATTTTTGGATGCCAACGAAAATCCATATGGGAGCAATAATCGTTATCCCGATCCGCATCAAAGAGAATTAAAACATGCTTTGGCCGAGATTAAAAGTGTTTCCGATAAAAATATATTTATTGGAAATGGCAGCGACGAGGTCATTGACTTAGTTTACCGAATATTTTGTGAGCCCTCTAAAGATAGTGTTATAATTTGTCCCCCTACATATGGTATGTACGAAGTCTCAGCAAATATAAATAATGTAAATCTTATCAGAATTCCACTCACTCAAAAATTTGAATTGGATATTGACAATATATTAAAACAAAACGCAAAGGCTATCTTTATCTGCTCGCCCAACAATCCTACGGGAAACTATCTTAGAAAAATTGAAACTATCTTAGAAAAATTTGATGGGATTGTAGTGGTTGATGAGGCTTATATTGATTTTAGTGAAAACAAAAGTTATATCAATCATATTACAAAACACCCCAATCTAATTGTCATGCAAACCTTTAGCAAGGCTTGGGGTTTAGCTAGTGCGCGTGTGGGTGTGGCTTATGCTAGTAAGGATATTATAAAGTTGATGAATAAGACAAAGCCTCCATATAATGTTAGCAAATTTAATCAAGATAAAGCAATTGAAGCATTGGCAAACTCAAAGCAATATCAAGAGCAAATAAAAATTATTCTTGAACAAAGGAGCCTTTTATCAAACGAGCTTGAAAAGATTGATTGCATAAAGAAAGTATATCCTTCAGATGCAAATTTTTTATTAATAGAGGTTGATGATGCAACTGATGTTTACAACAAGTTGGTTAGCAAAAAAATAATTACGAGAAACAGAACAACTCAGATTAAGAACTGTATAAGAATAACGGTAGGCACAATTGAAGAAAATCTAGAGTTGATTAATGAACTAAAGAGAATATAGAATACATAACTAAAACAAATTAATATAAGAGATGAAAAAAGTACTTTTTATTGATCGAGACGGGACAATTATTTTGGAGCCAGAGGATAAACAAATTGATAGCCTTGAAAAACTTGAATATTATCCTAAGGTATTCCAATATCTTTCACGCATTGCCAAAGAGCTTGAGTATGAACTGGTAATGGTATCAAATCAAGATGGATTAGGTACTGATTCTTTTCCCGAAGAAACTTTTTGGCCTGCACACAACAAAATGCTTGATGCGCTAAGAAAAGAAGATATTGTATTTGACGAGATACTTATTGATAGATCATTTGATCATGAAAACCTACCTACTCGCAAACCAAGGACTGGATTGGTAACACACTATATGAAGGGTGGATACGACTTAGAAAACTCTTTTGTAATTGGAGATCGTGAGACTGATGTGGAGCTTGCAAAAAATATGGGTGCAAAATCTATCCTTTTAAATGATATTGATAATGCAGATGCAACTCTTGTGACCACTGATTGGGGCGAAATATATAGATTTTTAAAATCAGAGCCACGACGTGGTAAAATATTACGCAGAACTTCAGAAACTGATATTGAGGTGATTGTTAATCTTGATGGTACTGGAAAAAGTGATATTTCAACTGGGCTTGGCTTCTTTGATCATATGCTTGAGCAAATCTCACGACATGGCGGAATAGATTTAACCATAAAATCAGATGGTGACCTACATATTGATGAACACCACACTATTGAGGATGTGGGCATTGCTCTTGGAGCAGCATTTGTTCAGGCACTAAGCAAGAAAAAGGGAATTGCCAGATATGGCTTCCTACTTCCTATGGATGACTGCTTGGTGCATGCTGCCATAGATTTTGGTGGTCGCCCGTGGCTTGTGTGGAATGTAAATTTCAAAAGAGAAAAAGTTGGAGATATGCCAACTGAAATGGTAATGCACTTTTTTAAATCTTTTAGCGACAATGCTCTTTGCAACCTCAATATCAAGGCTGAGGGTGATAACGATCACCATAAAATTGAAGCAATATTTAAAGCCTTTGCAAAGGCCATAAAAATCGCTGTCAAGCAGGGCGATAGTGAAGGAATACCAAGCACCAAAGGAACTATATAACAACTTAAAAAAAGAATATAAAATGAGAATAATTCCCGCAATTGATATTATCGATGGTAAGTGTGTGAGACTAACAAAAGGAGACTATTCAACAAAGAAAATATATAATGAGAATCCACTCGAAATAGCAAAAATGTTTGAGGATTATGGCATTAAGTACTTGCATCTTGTGGACTTGGATGGTGCAAAATCAAAACATATAATAAACCACAAAGTGCTGAATGATATTGCAACTAAAACTTCATTAAAAATAGATTTTGGTGGTGGCATAAAATCCGACAAGGATGCAAGAATTGCATTTGACAATGGTGCTTCGCAAATTACTGGTGGTAGCATAGCAGTAGAGAAGCCAGAAGTATTTAAGAAGTGGATAAAAACTTATGGTGCAAACAAAATAATATTGGGGGCTGATAGCAATAATAGAAAAATTGCTACTCATGGATGGACTCAAGAATCTCATATGGATGTGGTTGATTTCATTTCAGATAATGTGAAGCTTGGGGTTAATTATGTGATATGTACTGATATATCAAAGGATGGAATGTTGCAAGGTGCTTCTGAAGAGCTCTATAAAGAGATTTTATCGAAGGTGAATATCAAATTAATTGCAAGTGGTGGAGTTACTTCGATAAATGATCTTCATGAGCTCAAAAGAATTGGGTGTGAGGGTGCAATTATTGGCAAAGCAATATATGA
>CAYTQG010000016.1:0-20584 GCA_964439965.1 uncultured Proteiniphilum sp. | reverse complement strand
AATAAATAAAGAGAAATAAATAAACAAATAGAATAATGAAAAAGAGAATAATTCCGTGCCTCGACATTAGAGAGGGACGTACCGTAAAGGGAGTTAATTTTGTAGATATAAAGGATGCAGGAGACCCAATAGAGCTGGCAAAAATATACGAAAGTGAAGGTGCTGATGAACTAGTATTATTAGACATTACCGCCACCGTTGAGAATAGAAAAACTATGATCAAACTGGTTGAAGACATCTCAAAGAAAATTAATATCCCTTTCACTGTGGGTGGAGGTATATCTACAGTTGATGATGCAAAAAGGGTATTAAAAGCAGGTGCAAGTAAAGTGAGCATTAATTCGGCTGCTGTTTCAAACCCCAACCTTATAAGTGAAATATCCAATATGTGTGGAAAAGAGAAATTAGTGATTGCAATTGACACAAAACAAACAGATGATGGATGGATTGTAGTAACTCATGGAGGTAACTCTGCCACTAATCTAAATGCATTAGATTGGGCTAAGAAGTGTGAAGAACTGGGAGCTGGCGAAATACTATTAACATCAATGACGAACGATGGCGTGAAAAATGGTTTTGCATTAGAAATAACTTCACAAATAAGCAATGCTGTTAATATTCCTGTGATAGCATCTGGTGGTGCAGGTACAAAACAACACTTTATTGATCTATTTACACAAACCAAAGCAAATGCTGGACTTGCTGCAAGTGTATTTCACTTTGGAGAGATATTAATATCAGATTTAAAAGAATATTTGCGAACAAATAAAGTTGATATATAATGAATATAGATTTTTTAAAAAACGATGGATTGGTGCCTGTTATAATTCAGCACACCAACACGATGCAAGTGCTAATGCTTGGGTATATGAATCAAGAGGCATTTAATAAAACAAAGCAGGAGGGAAAGGTTACCTTTTACAGCCGCAGTAAAAAACGATTATGGACTAAAGGTGAAACATCAAATAATTTTTTAATTGTAGATCAAATCTTTGAGGATTGCGATAATGATACAATTCTAATAAAAGCTTTTCCACAAGGCCCTACTTGCCATACTGGATCTACATCTTGTTTTAAAGAAGAGACTTCAAAAGGTTTTTTGTATGAGTTAGAGAGTGTTATTGAACAAAGGATTAACGATGGGAGCGAAGGTTCATATACAGCTAAGCTATTTAATAGTGGGGTCAATAAGGTAGCACAAAAAGTAGGTGAAGAAGCAGTGGAATTAGTAATAGAAGCTATGGACAACAACTTAGATTTATTCAAAAATGAAGCAGCAGATTTATTATATCATCTTATTATACTATTAAAAACCAAAGATCTTAAACTTAAAGATATAGAGGCTATATTAAAAGACAGGCATAAATAGTAAATCAAATTTATTGCTCATTTATACAAAAAGCTACTCAAATAATGTTTTGAGTAGCTTTTATATATAAAAAAATAAATGTTTATGACAACAATTTTTTCACAGCTTCTGAAATAGCTTTTCCCTCTGACCGGCCAGCAAGTTGTTTTGTTGCAAGTCCCATAACTTTTCCCATATCTTTCATTGAAGATGCACCAACATTATCAATAATAGATTTTATTTCAGCTTCAAGTTCTTCAGTTGACAACTGGGCGGGTAGGTATTCTTGAATTATTGAGAGCTGAGCTAGCTCTTCACTAGCTAAATCTTCTCTTCCTTGGGTTTGGAAAATATCAGCACTCTCTCTTCTTTGTTTTGCCATGCGCTGCAAGATAGCGATTTCCATACTATCGGAAGCTTCTTCAGCATTTTTGGCAGTTCTTGCCTCTATAAATTCCTTTTTCACTGCTCTTAGCACATCTAATCTTGCTTTATCTTTAGCAAGCATTGCTTTTTTTATTTCGCTATCTATATTATTTAAAAGTTTCATCTTTATAATATTATTGTAATTGTAATTATTGAGTTAATCAAAAAGTGATGACTTAGCTTTATTATCAGGTTGATACATCTTTGGATCGAAATCAGCGTTTCTCTTAAATACAGGTGTCTTATCCAATGCTTCAATGATTTTATCATCATCTAGCTCTTCAACACTTAGAATATATGGCTGGGTACCCGAATCTGAATCAGTGAGCATCTCTACTGCCATTGTACCATAGTACTTACTTACCAGTCTCTCTTCCTCTTCTCTATTCTTTCGTTGCTCCTCCTGAAAGACTTCAGCTTCAATTTCCTCAGCTTTCGATCTAATATTGTTTTGCTCTTCTATACCAGGAACATCATCTATCGTAAAGCCAGTGGCAAGAAGCGTAACCTTTACCTTTTCATCTAGTTCTTCCTCAATAGCAGATCCCCATATTACATCAATATCTCTACTGAATTTCCCCATGAAGTCGTGTAATGCATTCATCTCCTCCATCATTAATGGATGTTCCTCGCTACAAGATATATTTATAAGTATCTTTTTTGCATTAAAGACATCATTATTATTCAATAAAGGTGAGTTTATAGCATCTTCAATTGCCTCACTAACTCTATCCTTTCCAGTTCCTAACCCCCTACTCATGATTGCTACTCCACCATCTTTAAGAGTGGTTTCAACATCAGCAAAGTCAAGGTTTACGTGCCCATGAATAGTTATAATCTCTGCAATGCTTTTTGCTGCAATTGTCAAGGTATCATCAGCTTTTGCAAAGGCATTAATCATCGTAAGATCTTGATATATATCACGTAGTCTTTCATTATTAATGACAAGAAGTGCATCAACATTTTGAGCTATCTCTTCAACTCCTTTAAGAGCTTGAATAATTTTTCTTTTACCTTCAAAAACAAATGGTATTGTAACAATTCCTACAGTTAGTATACCCGAATCTTTTGCTACACGAGCTACAACCGGCGCAGCTCCTGTACCAGTTCCACCTCCCATTCCTGCGGTTATAAAGACCATTCTAGTTCCATCTTCAAGAAGATCTTGTATTAAATCAATACTCTCTTCAGCTGCCCTTTTAGCAACATCTGGCTTGTTACCTGCACCTAGACCTTTTGTAGTCTCAGCTCCTAATTGTACCCTAACTGGCACAGGAGATCCATTGAGTGCTTGATTATCAGTATTACAAAGAGCAAAGGAAACATCATGAATACCTTCTCTGTACATATGGTTCACGGCATTTCCTCCGCCTCCCCCTACACCAATAACCTTTATAATGGTTTGGGTACTTCTATTCAATTGAAAGTCTAATATATCATTATTCATAATTTCAGATTTTTTAGTTTACCTATCATCTTCACTATCATCAAAAAAACCAATAAACATGTCTTTCATAGCATCTCCCAGTTTACCTTTTTTTTCAGAAGGTTTATGTGATGTAGAATCGTTTTTACCCTTTTTCTCTTTTGTATCTTTTCCAAAAATTCCTCCCCAGCCTCTATTTCCCTTGGGAGTGCTTCGAGGGGTTCGAGGAGTTTCAGTATCTTCTGTAGCTTCCTCATGCTCCTCTTCTACGACTATTACTTTTGGAGGTATGTACTCACAATTCTCATTGGCTTTTAAAAGCATACCTAATAGAGATGACATTGATGGAGAAGAAACCAATTCTGGAGCATTATTTACAAATGTTTTTCTAGCCGTAGCTTTTCTAACTGGCATACCCAACTTTTGGCTTAAATATAAATCTAAGTTTTTAAGTTGTGATGCACCTCCAGTTATAACAATTCCTGCCCCCAGCTCATCACCATATTCTGAAAGTTTTATTTGTTCTTTTATATTAGCAGTAATTTCATCAAGTCTAAGAACTATTACTTTATTTAATTCAACTAAGTCTATATCAGGTTTTGAAGAGAAAGGAGAAGAAAAAGTGAAGCCTTCATTACTTTCTTTTGCCTTCCCAAATTTCACTTTATATTGCTCTGCGTCAGATTCTACAAAGTTAAGCTCTGTTATATCACGAGTTATATTTTTTCCACCAAATGGTATTGTAACCATATGTCTTAATATGCCTCCTTTATAAACCACAACATCAGTTGTACCAGCACCAAAATCAACAAAGGCACATCCTAAATCCTTTTCTTCATCTGTAAGAACTATATCGGCTGCAGCTGTTGAAGAGATTATGTAATCTGCAATTTCAACATTAGTTTTTTCAATCACCTTCTGAATATTTGTGATTAAATTTGGTCTCCCAACCACTATCCTAAATATTGCTTTTATATTCTCACTAGCAACGCCTATCGGACTTTTCTCTGATTTATCATCTAAAAAGTATTCTACATCAGCAATATCATAATTAGATTTTAAATCTGGTTGATAATTCTTTGCTGAAGCATTAAGCTTGTCAATTATTTCATTTGTTACAATTCCATTTTCAGCTGCTAATGTCATTTCTTCTCGTAGAAGAGTAGTATACAATGATCGTCCTCCCAGAGAAACAAATACTTTACCAATGCTTGCATCCATTTTATGTTCCAGCATTTTGACAAGCTTACTCACTATTGAGCCAGCCTTACCTATATTATAAATTGCTCCTCTTCTTATACTATCTTCAGATTGTAAAGTTACATGATGCAAGATTGAAATAACACCATTGTCATTCTTGCGCCCAATGACTCCAGTAATTTTGGAGGTTCCTAAATCTATTACTACTATAAATCCTGATTGAGTCATACTTGTATATTATTATATCAAAAGTACATACAAATAGGCCATATTGCCCTATCTTTTTGTACACACTACTTGGTTATCAAATTTTAAATTAATTTCTGAATATCTATTCCAGCCCACTTTATCCAATCCCTTGTCAATAAACAAAGAAAACTTAGAAAGCTTTTCGTTGAAGTTTTCCATTTTCCCAAATAATATTTTAAAATCTCCCACTCTTGGTATTAAAACCACATCTTTGTTAGACTTTACTTCTATTTGTTCAAACCATGCATCCCAATATGGGTTATCATTTAAAAACTCTATAAAATCAAAAAGATCATTAGTTGCATACTCTTCACTAATAGCTCCCGTTGCTATTGGCACATATAGCGAAAAGCTTTGAGAAATAGGCATTATCTCCCTATTATTATCAACATAAAAACTACCATTTTTATCAGATATTACACGAAAAACTGGAACTCTTTGGCTGACTTTCACAACTACAACATTTTTATGTGTAGTATAAACCTCTACCGATTTTATTAACTTATTAGTCATTATAGCATCTTGCATCTGCAAAGTATTTACATCACTCATAAGTAAGCCGACTGGATGTAATTTATTTTTCTTCAATACATTCTCAATATCGACCTTATTTATAAAGCTATACGAAGAGCTATCTCTAACTATTACCTCCAGCTTAATGCATTCAGCTGTTTCCAGCGTCTTATTCAAATAAAAAACTGAAAATAGAATGTACCCAATTATTAAAATAGAAACAAGAGCTATAATATACTTTTTCATTTTATTGTAATAGTAGCTTTTAAACCTTAATTGCATTTATGTCAAAACAAAGATACATTAAGATATTCAAAAGTGAAACAAGTTGTTGACTGTTAAGTTTAATATGAGTATTTTTTCAACAAAACATTCTCAATATCAGGGATTAATTTATCTATATCTCCAGCTCCAAATGTAACAAGTACTTCAATATCCTTTTCTGAAACCATATCTATTAGCTGATTTCTATTAATCAGTATTTTTTCAAATGAGGTTACTTCATCAAATATAATTTTAGAAGTAACACCATCAATTGGTTCCTCACGAGCTGGATAGATATCCAATAATATAAGATCATCTAGCTGAGAAAGACTCTCTGCAAACTCAGATGAGAAATCACGTGTACGAGTGTATAAATGAGGTTGAAAAACACCCGTTACTTTCTTATCTGGATATAATTGTTTTATAGATGAAATTGAAGCAGACAACTCATTAGGATGATGAGCATAGTCATCAATATATACTATATTATCTCTCTTAACAATAAAATCAAAACGCCTCTTTGGTCCTCTGAAAGATTTAACTGCTTCTTTAATCTCTTCGGGAGTAACCCCGCATAACAATGCGACAGCAATCGCAACAATCGTATTTTCAATATTAATTCTTACAGGGACTCCTAAGTAAATATCTTCAATTACAATATCCTTAGATACAAAATCAAAAATAATTTCACCTCCCCCAATTCTAATATTTCTAGCATAAAAATCTCCTTCGCTTTCAGAATATGTAAATATTTTTACTCCATCCTTAGTATAAGGAGACAACGGCGCGCCAAGCTTCAAAAACAAAAATCCATCTTCACGAATTAATGATGTAAATTTCTCAAAACTATCACGATAAGCATCTGCAGTACCGTATATATCTAAATGGTCTGGATCTGCAGAGGTTATAACAGCCACCCAAGGTTGAAGCCAGTGAAACGATCTATCATATTCATCTGCCTCAATAACTGTAATATTGCTATTTTCAGAGAGCAAAAGATTTGTCCCATAGTTTTTTAGAATACCACCTAGAAAAGCATTGCAATCAACATGTGACTGTCTTAACAAATGCGCTATAATACTAGACACTGTAGTTTTACCATGAGTTCCTGCCACACAAATTGCATCACTCTGCTTAGTAATAATCCCTAAAGCCTGTGATCGCTTCATAAGTTTAAAACCATTACTTCTAAACCAGTTGAACTCATTGTGACTAATAGGTATTGCAGGTGTATATATAATTAATGTGGAGGCAGCATCTGTAAATAGTTCAGGAATTAGCAATACGTTATCTTCATAATGAATATTTGCACCCTCTTGAACAAGTTCTTTTGTTAAACTTGTTTCAGTACGATCATATCCAGCCACTTTTTTACCATTTGCTAAAAAATATCTAGCAAGATTACTCATACCAATTCCACCAATACCCAAGAAATATATTTGATCGTAATTCATTTAATCTTTTCGTATTTTGTTTTTAATAAGCTTTTCAATCTCATCAACTATCCTATCTGCTGAATTGAATTGCGCCAACTTTGCTATATTTTGGCTTAGTGATTCTAATTTATCTGAATCAGTAATTAAATCAATTGCTGTCGGGAAAAGCTTTTCTTTAGCCTCTTTATCTGTAATCATAATTGCTGCACCATGTTTCACTAATGCCATAGCATTTTGAGTTTGATGATCCTCTGAAACGTTTGGTGAAGGAACTAGAATTACTGATTTTTCTAAAATGCTGAACTCAGATATTGAACCTGCACCAGCTCTAGAAATAACTAAGTCAGCTATTGAATAAGCATAGTCCATGCGGGATACAAAATCTAGTAAAAGAACATTTTTAGGTATAATATCTTTTGATTGCAAGATCTTCATCTCTTCGTAATAAAACTTGCCACATTGCCAAATCACTTGAATATCCGACTGTTTTATTAATTCAAAGGCAGAAACAATACTCTCATTGAGAGTTCGTGCACCAAGACTCCCACCAACCATTAGTATTGTTTTTTTTTGTGGGTCTAGCTTGAAAAAGTTATAACCCTCTTGTATATTAGCATCAGTAACCCTCAAGTCTTGCCTTGTTGGATTACCAGTTAATACTATTTTATCCTTAGGAAAAAAGCGCTCCATATTGTCATATGCTACACATATTTTGGATGCCTTCTTCGAAAGTATTTTATTAGTCACACCAGCATATGAATTCTGTTCCTGAATAAGTGTAGGTATTCGTTTAGATGTAGCAGCTCTCAGAACAGGTCCACTTGCATATCCACCCACCCCAATTGCCACATCTGGATTAAAGTCTGTAATAATTTTACGTGCTTTATTCATACTCTTCAAAAGCTTAAAAACAACACTAATATTTTTTATTAAACTTTTGCGATTAAAGCCTGCAACTGGTAGCCCCACTATTTTGTATCCAGCAGAGGGAACTCGCTCCATTTCCATTCGACCTTCTGCTCCCACAAATAAAATTTCAGCGTCACTCCATCTCTCCCTTATAGCATTAGCAATACTAATAGCAGGAAAGATGTGTCCTCCAGTACCTCCACCACTTATTATAAACCTTAAAGGATATGAACTCATATTACTTTAATTATTAAATCTGAATAACTTTATACTCAACTTCTTTTTCAATGTCCAATATATCAATATTGTCTTGAGATTCATCATTATCTGAAATCGAATCATCATCATTACCTGACAACATACTCTTCTTTCTTCTTTCTTTACTAAACCTATCTGCGCTTAAAATTAATCCAAAATAAGCACATGTTACCAGAGTTGATGTTCCACCTCTACTTATCAAGGGAAGAGGTTGTCCTGTAACCGGAATCAAGTTTACTGCCACAGCCATATTCACCAATGCTTGTATTGATAACATCAAAGCGGAGCCAAGAACAAGGTATTTGGGGAACAAATTATCAACTCGTCGTGCTATTATACCAGCTCTAAAAAGTATCATTACGTAGAGAAGTAAAACAAAAACACCTCCTATAATTCCCATCTCTTCAATTATTATTGCATAAATAAAATCGGAATATGCTTGAGGCAGAAAATCTCTTGTTTTACTTTTACCCGGAAATTTACCAATAACACCTCCATTAGCAATAGCAATTTGTGCATAGGCTACTTGGTAGTTTTCATCCGTCACAACATAAGTTTTCTCTTTATCTTTTTCATGCTTTTCCCCAAACTTTGCAATTCTGCTCTGCCATGTAGGTAGTCGCTTAATACCAGCTCTTTCCACCACATTAGGTGGGAGAACCTTTAATAAAAAAACAGCTATTACAACAAAAGCCACACCTGCTCCAACAAGCTTTAATAGTCTAGATATTTTCACATCCCCAATAAACATCATCAGAAAACAAACTATAAATAGTAACAGTGCAGTTGATAGATTTTGAATAGCAATAATACCCGTTACAAGGATAATAAGTCCTATCATCCATTTAAAATACATCCCCTCATACTCCCCTTTATGTCTGCTAAGCAAGAATGCAATTGTTCCCATTAGTGTTAGCTTTGCAAACTCTGATGGTTGAACCGTGAAAACAGATATTTGAAGCCATCTCTCAGCCCCATTAACTGTTTTCCCGAGTTTTTCGGTCAAAATCAATAAAATTATGGAAATCAATAGTCCTACAGTGAGTAAAGAGTAAAATCTATATGGAATATTATGCATTAAGAGTATCAAACCAAATCCACCTAATAGAAATAAAGAGTGTTTTAGCATTGGGCCCCAGTGGTTTGAAGCCTTGTATGCCAAAGTACTTGTAGCACTAAAAACCTCTACCATAGAGATAACACATAAAATAACGAATACAAGCCATATTATTTTGTCTCCTTTAAATATTATCTCTATTATATTTTCAAAGGCAGATTTTAATTTTGGTTCTTCATTCATCGTTGGTGAATTACCAAAATCATCAGAGATGTCTTGGCTCTCAATATCTATATTCTCAACATTATAATTCTCATCCATAATATAAAACTCTTTTAATAGTAAACTAACTCCGCTATCTACGTTGCTTTGCTAAAGATTTCTCACATGAAATTTAAACTGGTCTCCTCTATCTTCATAATTTTCAAATAAATCAAAACTAGCACAACAAGGGGATAGAAGAACCGTATCTCCTTTTTGCGCTTTAGAATAAGCTACATTAACCGCATCCTTCATATTATCTACATCAACAATATCCTCGAATTTGTCATCGAAAAAATTGTGTAACTTACTATTATCTTTACCTAAAAATATTAGTGACCTTACTTTCTCTTTCACCAAATCCTCTATTTCTGAATAGTCATTACCTTTATCAGTTCCTCCAATAATTAATACGACTTTACTTCTCATGCTCTTTAATGCATACCAGCATGAATTTACATTAGTTGCTTTTGAGTCATTTATGTAACTCACTCCCCTCACAGTAACCACTTTTTCTAGTCTATGAGGTACTCCCTTAAAATCAGACAATGCTTTTCTAAGATTCTCATCTGAGATATCAAGTAATTTTGCTACAATACCTGAAGCCATACTATTATACACATTGTGCATACCCTCTAAAGCAAGCATATCTAGTTCCATCGAGAAAGTTTGATCTTTTGGGTGAATAAACATATTATCATTTTCTACATATGCCGCAAGGTTCGAATCATTTTTTTGACTAAATTGATACAGATGTGATATTGGCTTTAGTTTATCCATCTCTTGTGAGATAATTGGGTCATCTACCCAATATATTATAGAATCACCTATTCTTTGATTACGTAAGATTCTCATTTTAGCATCAGTATAATTTTGCATATCATCCTCATATCTATCTAAATGATCAGGTGTGATATTCAAAATAACAGCAATGTCAGCTTTAAAATCATAAACCCCCTCAAGCTGGAAACTACTAATCTCTAACACATAATAATCATAGTTATCTTCTGCAACTTGTCTAGCAAAGCTTTTACCTATATTACCAGCAAGCCCAACATTAAGACCTGCAGATTTCAGAATATGGTATATAAGAGTACAAGTAGTAGTTTTGCCATTACTACCAGTTACACAAACCATTTTTGCTTTAGTAAACCTTCCTGCAAATTCGATTTCTGATATTATAGGAATCCCTCTTGATTTAATTTCATCAATTATCAAGATCTTATCCGAAATACCAGGGCTTTTAACCACCTCTTTAGCTTTAAGAATTCTCTCAATAGAGTGTTTACCCTCTTCAAATTGAATACCCTCTTCAATCAGAGTCTTTTTATGCTTCTCTTTTATTAAACCAAAGTCGGATACAAAAACATCATATCCTTTTACTTTAGCTAATATAGCAGCGCCTACTCCACTTTCCCCACCGCCAAGAATTACTATAAGATCTTTATTTGTAACATCCATAATATCAAGAGTTTTGTATAATTACCTCATTTTCAAAGTTGCTATAGCTAATACTGCTAAAATCATTCCAATCAACCAAAATCTAGATACTAGTTTTGGCTCGGATATCGGCTTAAATGGTTTCTGTATAATAGCATCTATGCCTGCATTTCCTGCCTTTTGAAAGTGATGATGCAATGGCGTCATTTTAAAAACACGTTTTCCAACACCAGTTCTTTTCTTTGTATACTTGAAATAACTTACCTGCATAATTACAGATAAAGCTTCAACAAAGAAAACTCCACATAGAATAGGTAATAACAGCTCTTTATGAATCAAAACAGCAAACACACCTATCAATCCTCCGAGTGTCAAGCTACCAGTATCGCCCATAAACACCTGTGCAGGATATGCATTATACCATAAAAACCCGACTGTAGATCCAACAAAAGCTGCAGCAAAAACCAGCAACTCATCACTACCAGGTATATACATAATATTAAGATATGATGCAAAGTCAACACGACCAGAAACATAAGCTAATACACCAAGAGCAACACCTATTGTGGCTGACGAACCCGAAGCAAGCCCATCCAGTCCATCAGTAAGATTAGCACTATTCGAAACAGCTGTTACTATAAGAATTACCGCTATTACAAATATTATCCACACTGCTTCATCAGCAAAGTCACCCATCCATGAAACTATTGAACGATAATCAAAATTATTATTCTTTACAAAAGGAATTGTTGTCTTCGTTGTTTTAATATCCTTTTCAATATATTGAACATCTTCAATAACATTCCCTACCCTAACTTCCACATTTTCTCTTGATACGATATCAGGACTCATATACATAGTCACTCCTACTATAAGCCCAAGACCAACTTGCGCAATTACTTTGAATTTACCTTTGAGACCCTCCTTATCCTTTTTAAATATTTTAATGTAGTCATCAGCAAATCCCAATACACCTAGCCAAATAGTACTCACTATCATAAGAATGATGTATATATTAGATAATTTGCCAAATAATAGAATTGAAAATAATATTGAGAATATAATAATTACTCCACCCATTGTGGGAGTACCTTGCTTACTATATTGTCCTTCTAAATCCAGATCTCTTATTGTTTCGCCAATTTGCATTTTTTGCAATCTACTTATAATCTTAGATCCAACGATTATCGAAAACAAAAGTGATAAAACAGCAGCCAATGCGGCTCTAAAAGAAACATATTGAAACATCCCCGCACCAGGGAAGTTGAGCTTGTCTAAATACTGAAACAAATAATATAACATAAAGTAATATGTCGTTTAATATATAATAATGGTCTTAAAATACTTACTATAGAGTGTCAAAGATTTTTTCGACCTCCTCTTTATCATCAAAATGATGTCTTACACCCTTTACTTCTTGATAATCCTCATGCCCCTTTCCTGCTATTAAAATCACATCTCCAGGATTGGCTAATGAGCAAGCTACTTTTATTGCCTGTCGTCTATCAACTATAGTAAGAGTTGTAGTCAATTGATTATCATTTAATCCTGCAGTCATATCATCTATTATATCTTGAGGCTCCTCAAAACGAGGATTATCAGATGTGAAAATCACTTTATTACTCATTTTAACGGCCTCCCTAGCCATTATAGGTCTTTTAGTTCTATCTCTATTTCCACCTGTCCCCACTACAGTTATAATCTCACCCTCTCTATTTAGAACCCCATCAATAGACTCAAGCACATTTGCCAGAGCGTCAGGTGTGTGAGCATAATCAATTATTGCTGTTACATTATTTTTGGATCTAATTGTTTGAAAACGACCAGAGACAGGTTTTAACTTCGATAAAGAACGAAGCACATCAGTTTCGTTTTGCCCCAATAAAAGTGCCGTTCCATATACAGCTAATATGTTATACACATTGAAATCTCCCACAAACTGAACAATTAACTGATTGTTATTTAACTCTATTTCCGTTCCATCAAAATGCTTTTCAAAAATTCGTGCTTTAAAATCTGCTAATCCTTTTATGGAATAATATTTCTTTTCCGCTTTTGTATTTTGCAGCATTATCTCACCATTCTTGTCATCAGCATTAGTTAAAGCAAAGGTATCCTTGGATAGTGAATCAAAAAAAGCTTTCTTCACATTACGATACTCTAGCATATTCTTATGATAGTCTAAATGGTCTTGCGATAGATTTGTAAAAACTCCTCCATCAAAGTTTAACCCATATACACGATTTTGATGAATTGCATGCGAGCTAACTTCCATAAAAGCATACTCACAACCAGCATCAACCATTTTACGCAAAAATGAATTAATTGAGATTGGATCAAGAGTTGTGTGAGTAGTTGAATATTTCTCATCATTAACATAGTTAGCAACAGTTGACAACAAACCAGAGGCATAACCTAAATCTCTAAACAAATCATAGAGAAGGGTTGCTATTGTTGTTTTTCCATTAGTGCCAGTTATTCCTATCAAGTTTATATCCTCCGATGGGTCTTCATACCATGAAGAGGCTATTTGGGCTAAAGCAATTGAAGAGTCTTCAACCTGTATATATGTAACCCTTGAAAAATATTCTTCAAACATGGGTTTATCATATACCACTACTAAAACACCCTCTTCAATAGCTTTCGCTATATAATCATGCCCATCCGTACTAATCCCTTCAACAGCTATAAAAAGAGAACTCTCTTTAATATCTCTTGAATCAGATGTAATATGCTCTATTTCTACATCTATATTACCATGAACACTTATTACTTCACACTTATCGATTATCCGTTTTAACTTCATACCCATCAAATATATTTTATCGTAGCGTTATACTAATTGTTTTACCCTTAGCTTGAGTCGAGCCAGCCTGAATTGATTGACTAATCACTTTTCCTGAACCCGATATATTTACCCGCATACCTTCTTTTTCTAACAAATAAATAGCATCTCTTGCGCCCATCCCTATAACTCTAGGAACAGTGCCATTTTCCATAAGCATGCCCTCGGTATGATAAGAAACACTATCACTCTTAACAGCAATCCAATCATTATCATAAGAGAAGTTCCCTTTAATGCTTAATTTGTTTATTACTGTTTTCAAATTTTTACTGTTGCCATTTTTTATAATTGGCTTTTTGCTTAAAGTAGAATCTATTCTCACATCTTCTATTTCAAGTTGAGTACGTCTAACAAATGTTTGTTCAGCAATATTTTTAAAAACCATTCCTGCTTGGCCACCCCCTGAAGGAATTCCTTGAGGTTTTCGAATACCTACGAAGCAAGTATATTGAGGATCATCAGCTGGAAAATAACCACAAAATGAAACATAGTAGTTGCTATAACCTCCACCGCTTGCAATGAGGGCAGTACCTGTCTTTCCTGCAATAGGGAAAAACTCAGAGCCTACAACCTTTGCAGTTCCATCTTCTATAACTCCTACCAGCATTTCTTGAATTTGTTCCAAAGTGGAGGGTTTGCACATTTTTTTATTAATGACTTCTGCATGATTATTTTTCACAACTCTTCCATCCTTAAGAAAAGTTTTCGCAATAAAGGGTTTTATCATTTTTCCATTATTTGCTATACCATTATAAAACATAAGCAAATATATTGGAGGAATTCTCGATTCATAACCAAATGACATCCATGGAAGTGTAGTTTTTGACCATGGATTAGATTTGTCATCAGGAAATCTTATTGATGAAGTTCCCTCTATACCACTTAATGGCACATCCCATTCCAGCTGCTTCCGTAGTCCAATTCTATCAATACCATTTACAAACTTTTCTGGATTATCTTCATATCCTTTCAAAACTATCTTACTCATCACTATATTTGAAGACACCTCCATTCCTTCCTGAACAGTTAAATATCCTCTATCCTGACCTCTTTGCCAGTAGTGGTCTCGAACCCATCTGTTCTTATACTGATATAATCCTGTTCCTACATGAAAGGAATCAGTCGGTGCTATAACACCATCATCCAAAGCAACCATTACAGTAACTGTTTTAAAAGTTGACCCTGGCTCATTCATATATGAAAAAGCATTAGGATTACCCTCTGCATATCCACCACCTGGTAGTCTATCAAGATTGGCAATACCTTTTATCTCACCAGTTTTAGTTTCCATTATTATGGCAGTACCAGATTCAGCAGCAGTTTCAATCAATTTATCACGAAGTGCACGTTCCGTTATATCCTGAATATCAGCATCAATAGTTGTAATTATATCATATCCATCTTTGGCAGCCACTTCTTCTATATCAGTCCATCTTCCTTGAATGCGTTGTCTGCTTTTTACTCCTTCCTCGCCTCTCAATAGTGAATCATATTTCAACTCTAATCCACTTGCACCACCCATGCTTAAGTCTTTATAAACATTGCCAACAGTTCTATTGGCCAGGTTTCCAAACGGACGCTTTCGAGAGTTCTTCTCTTCAGCTATTAATCCATTTTTATTAGATGTATATTTAAAGAAAGGAAATGTACGAATCTCTTTAAGATCAACATAAGAAATATCTTGCTGAATTATGCGAACATATCTTGATTTTATTGTGATCTTCTTGTTTGTGCCATTAATTTTATTTTCCTCCTTAAGTCTTTCCTCCAGTTCATGCTGCTTCCACCCATTTAAAATTATATTCTTATACTGTGCAGCAGATCGACTAGGAAACTTTTTTGCAAGTGCGTATGATAAAGAATCAACCTTGGCAAATAGAGTATCTTTTATTATTCCCTCAGCCTTGAAGTCCATATATATGCCATACAAAGGCTCGCTTGTTGCTAGTATTTTACCATCGTGTGTAAATATATTTCCACGCTTAGGAAGTATTATTCTATCCTTTAGAATAGATTTTCGCTCACCCTCTTCACGCCATTTCTTCCCTTCAATAGAAAAAGCCACTTTACTGGCCGAAAAAATAATAGCAAAACCCAGAATCAGCAAAAAGGAAATAATTAATCCATATCGATTCAATATTTTATTTCTATCAGTATCAGAATTCTTACTCATATCTTATCTCCTCCCTTTGTGAATTATATAAACAGGTTCATTCGTTTCAGCAATACCCAAACCCGATCTCTCAACCATTTTCTCAATCTGACTCCTTCTACTTATCTCTGTCAAATCTGATGAAATGTTCAATGATTCAAACTTAGCATCCTTAAGTTCCACTTTAAGTCTTTCCATTTCCGAGATTCTACGTATCACTGAATATCTCTGACTGATAAACAAAATCATTATTATTACAAGAATAATAATAAACGTCAAGTTTCTGGCGAAAAAGTCTTCTGTAAGAATATTTCCACCAAAAACATGTACAAATGATTTTCTAATATTGCTAAGTCTCATACTAATTATTTTATATCATAAGTTCTGCTTATTTTTTCTCAACTATTCTAAGCTTTGCGCTTCTTGACCTTGGGTTGTTTAATTGCTCATCCTCTGTGGGCACTATAACCTTTCTATTTATCAAATTGAATGGAGTTTCTATATTGCCAAAGAAATCTTTCACAATCTCGCCTTCAAGATTTCCAGTTCTAAAAAAATTTTTAACCATCCTATCTTCCAATGAATGATAAGATATAACACTAAATCTACCGCCTGGTTTAAGCACATTTAAGCCAGAAGCCAACATTTCCTCTAAGGCTATCAACTCATCATTAACTTCAATTCGAAGCGCCTGATATACCTGAGCTAATATTTTATTGTCTTTTTCGCGAGGCAGCAAAGGTTTTAAAACTTCAGTAAATGCAGTGGTTGTATCAATTGATTGCTTTTTGCGAGCTTTTACAATTAGTGAAGCTATTTTTCTAGCATTACGCAATTCACCATACAAATAAAACACATCAGCTAGTTTATCTTCCGTATAGTCATTCAAAACAGCTTTTGCAGTTTTAAGTGCCCTTGTATTCATCCGCATATCTAAATTTGCATCTGAACGAAAAGAGAAACCCCTTTCAGGACTATCAAAATGATGAAATGAAACACCCAGATCTGCAATTATCCCATCAACTGAATCAATACCATAAAAGCTCAAAAAGTTTTTCAAATATCGAAAGTTACTTCTTATAAAAGTAAATCGCTCATCACCAAAAGCATTCTGAATGGCATCACTATCTTGATCAAACGAAAACAATCGTCCCTTGTCATTCAGCCTACTCAATATCTCTTTTGAATGACCTCCTCCACCAAAAGTAACATCCACATAGACTCCACTAGGATTAATGTTCAATCCGTCTATACTCTCATTAAGCAATGCAGGTATATGATATATATTTGCCATAAAAAAATCTTTTACACTTATCTAATTTCATCCATCAACTCCTGAATCTTGGCAGAAAAAACTTCGGGCGAAACTAATGGAGCGTCAAGTTTCTCCTTCGACCAAACTTCAATAATATTATCCACACCAAGAAATCTAACTTCCATTTCTATATCAGCTAGATGCATATATCGTTTTGGTATAAGTATGCGTCCACTAGCATCCATCTCTATTCTTTCGGCATCTAGAACAAACTGCCTGAAGATTTGCTGTTGTTCTTTATTCCATTTGTTAAGGCGGCTACGTAAATACTCTATTTCCTTCTCCCAAACTGAGCCTGGATATAACAATAGGCAATCTTGAAAAACATCTTTTCGCAACACTAAAAATTCCTCCCCAGAACTCTGGAGTTGTTTGCGAAAAATTGCCGGCACAAATATACGACCTTTTGCATCAACTTTCGCCTCAATATTTCCCAAAAATTGCAACATATTATTCGGTTTCAGATGATTTATCGGTAAAATTACAAAATAAATCCACTTTGCCCCACTTTTCCACACACATTTTTTAAAAAAGTTATCAACATCAATACAACCACCTAATTAACAGCATATTATGAAATCAGAAACATAGTATAACTTCATACAACTACTCATATAATTGAATTTTAAAAGCTATAGATATTGTTTGCTTTTAATAAATTAGTACTTTTGTGATACAAGATTAAAAAAGCATATGCCCAACAGTAAAAATTATAAGCTGGATATTGATAGTGTTCTTAAGTCAAAAACTCAAAAACACTACAACAAAATACCCAAGTTCGCAATTAATTATTTAAAGCGCACAATTCGTCAAGACGACTTAAATGATATTATAGAAAGAAATAAGCACCTTGATGGAGTTGAGTTCATGAGAGCCTTAGTTGACAACGAGTTTAAGGTTAAACTTGAGACTGTGAATCTGGACAGCATTCCAAACGATGGGAGATTTATCTTTGCAGCCAATCATCCATTAGGTGGACTCGATGGGATCTGTCTATCAGTAATATTGGGAGAGAAGTATAATAGTAAAATTAAATATCTAGTTAATGACGTATTGCTAAACATCAAAAACTTAGAGTCTATTTTTATCCCAATAAATAAATACGGCAGTCAAGCCAAAGAATCTGCTTTAGCTATTAATAAGGCATATGATACAGATAATCAAATAATAACATTCCCTGCCGGGCTGTGCTCACGAAAAATCAAAGGAGAGATAGTTGATTTAGAATGGATGAAGAGCTTTGTATCAAAAGCAATTGAGTATAAGCGAGATATTGTACCAGTACATTTTGAAGCTCATAATTCAAATTTCTTTTATAATTTTGCCAACATACGCAAATCACTTGGCATGAAGTTTAATGTTGAACTTATTTATCTGCCAGGCGAAATGTTTAAAACAAAGGGACAAACATTTAAAGTCTCTTTTGGTGAGCCTATCAAATGGCAATCACTCGACAAATCAAAAACTCATGCCCAATGGGCGGAAGAAATAAAGAAAATAGTTTATTCACTCCCCACAGAATCAGAGAAATAGATAAACATGGAAAAAATCATCGATCCCATTGATAAGGATCTTATCAAAAAAGAGTTGACTGTTGGTAAAAGAGTTAGAACAACTAACAAAGCAGACAATGAAATCTACATTTTCACTGCCCACGACTCACCTAATCTTATGAGAGAGGTAGGGAGACTACGTGAAATAGCATTCAGGCACTATGGTGGAGGAACTGGACTTGAAGCGGATATCGATAAATACGACTTGATGGACAATCCATATCACCAACTAATAGTTTGGGATCCCGAAAAGGAAGATATATTAGGTGGTTATCGTTTTATTTTGGGTAAAAATGTTGATCTAGATGAAAATGGCAGACCAATGCTAGCAACAGCTCACCTACTCAATTTTTCAGACAATTTCATCAAGAACTATCTTCCTCATACAGTTGAGCTTGGTAGATCTTTTGTTACCCTAGAGTATCAATCCACTCTACACAGTAGAAAGGGAATCTTTGCACTTGACAATTTATGGGACGGATTAGGCGCACTTACAGTTATTGACTCCTCATTAAAATACTTTTTTGGAAAAGTCACAATGTACGGAACATATAATAAAGATGCTCGCAATATGATTCTCTACTTTATGAATAAACATTTTCCAGATCCAGACAATCTTATAAGTCCTATTAATCCTATAGAAACAAATACGGATATAAAAAAGATGGAGGACCTTTTTAAAGGAAAAACTTTTAGAGAAGATTACAAGACTCTCAACAAGGAAGTTAGAGCCCTTGGTCTGAATATCCCTCCACTAATTAATGCCTATATGGGTCTTTCACCATATATGCGATTCTTTGGCACAGCCATCAATGATGAGTTTGGAGATGTTGAAGAATCAGGTATACTTATTGAAATAGACCAAATTCTAGAAGATAAGCGCCAAAGACATATCGAAACATACATCAAATCAAATCCGAGCCAAAGATTCTTGATTAATTTGAGGAGAACTATATCTGGCAAAAGATCATTGAGCAGAAAGTCTGCAAGTAAAGAATAGAATCAAAAGGTATTTATACTTAATAACTGAAAGCTCTAGCAGGAGATGTCCCGTTAGAGCTTTTATTTTACCATACCAGTCAGCTTTCATATGGCTCAGCAACAAATCCATGCAAATTAACAATATTTACAAACATATCGTATCCTTCTTCTTATACTACTATCAAAGGAGCTACAAAGGAGTTATAAAGGAGCTATAAAGGAGCTAGAGATAATAAATAGAACACAACAACTCCTTAAAAATACCCTAATTTATCCCTAACAAAAGCTAAATCCAAACTCCAAAATTAATTCATTTTGTTGCCTATAATGATTCCACCAATGTAAAAACACAATCAAACGATTTGCCTATTAAAAACAAATTAGTATCTTTGCACCCGCAAATACAAAATTTATTCATTTTAAAAGAACTACTAAATGGCAACAAAACTGCGTTTACAAAGAAGAGGTCGTAAAAACTACGCCTTCTACCAGATTATCGTTGCAGATAGCAGAGCTCCACGAGATGGAAAGTATATTGAAAGGATAGGTTCATATAATCCGAACACAAATCCTGCTACAATCACTTTAGACTTCGATAGAGCTTTGTATTGGCTGCAAGTTGGTGCTCAACCCACCGATACAGTAAGAAACATTCTTTCTCGTGAAGGAGTATTACTAATGAAACACCTCTTGGGTGGAGTAGCAAAAGGATCATTTGATGAAGCTGAGGCTCAAAAAAGATTCGATGCTTGGAAAAACAATAAAATTCAAGAAGCTGACAAAATCAAAACTGCTACTGAAGAAGCTATTCTTGCAGAAGAAAAAGCTCGCTTAGAAGCAGAAAAAGAGATAAACAAAAAGAAAGCAGAGGAGATTGCTAAGAAGAAAGCAGAACTCGAAGCTGCTAATAACCCTGTAGAAGAAGAAGCTACTGAAGAGGCTGCTGCTGAA
>CAYTQG010000015.1:18665-39816 GCA_964439965.1 uncultured Proteiniphilum sp. | reverse complement strand
GCCTATAATGTGAGCGGCAGCGATGTGGCCAATCTGATGACGGACGTCAAACTATTCAAAAGCCAACCCTGGGGGCCTGCCCACGAAGTAGGACATACTTTCCAAACTCGTCCCGGATTTAAATGGCTGGGTATGACCGAGGTTACCAATAACGTGCATTCGCTGTTGGTTCAGACCAATTGGGGAAATCCTTCTCGTCTCGAAAACGAAGATATGGGTCGTTACAACAACAGATATGAAAAGGCCTATTACAGCTCTTTCATAAATAAAACTCCGCACCCCGGCGAAGATGACGTGTTCTGTAAGCTCGTATCGTTGTGGCAGTTAGAACTATATTTTGGGAAAGCCAAAGGTCAAACCGACACCTACAAAGAACTTTATGAAAAGGTGCGTACCACTGCAAACAAACCCACGGCCGGCGAACAACAATTGGAGTTTGTGAAGATGATGTCGGATATTACCAAAACCGACCTCACAGATTTCTTTACCAAATGGGGATATCTGTCCGTATTTGATGGTCAGATAGACGATTATGGAGTGGGTCAGTTCAAAGTTACCCAATCACAAATTGATGATGTGGTTGCGTATATTAAAGGGAAAAACTATCCACAGGTAACCGAAAAATTGGAGTATATATGCGACGCCAACTGGGAAATCTTTAGAGATAAGAAGGCAGTTCAAAAAGGAACAGCAACAGTAAGCGGTACATCAGTGAAAATGAGTAATTGGAAGAATGTGGTTGCATACGAAGTTTACGAAAGTGAAAAACTTGTGTTTGCATCTAATAGAGATTCATTTACTCTCAATTCATCTGCAGGAGCCAATACTAAAATATATGCATTAGCATATGACGGCACCAAAATCGAAGTTGACTTTTAATATTTATATTAAATAGTATTGTAAACAACCTTTAGCGCCTTGCATATTTAGCAAAGGCACTAAAGGTTGTTTTTTATTCTTCTTTTTTAAGATTCTCTTCCAACTCTATAGATTTTGGAAACAGAATATCATTTTCGAGGTGGATGTGAAGTAGGAGGTCTTCTCCAAACTCTTTTAGCATTTTCAAGGTGGTGTTATATAGCTTATCGTTGTTATTATCTGTATTGTAATCATCGGTTAGTTCTGCTATTTTTTCAAAGCGTTCCTCTTCAGAGTCATGCTCGTCCAGCATAGTCTCAATGGGTTTGCGTATAGAACCAAAGAGGGTTTTAACTGGCTTTTGTGTTTTAACCATTTTCCTTATTACTGGGAATAGCATCAACTCCTCTCGTCTCATATGCATTGCTAGTTGGCTAGCTGTTTCATCAAATATGGTTGATACTTCTATTAGGTTGCTTTTATTGTCAGCTCCATTATCAATTAATTGTTTTAAGTTCTCTTTGATTTCTACGCTTGTGTTCTCAACATACTTGTGGTGAGTCTGCTCTATATGGTCGCAAAGCAAATCTAGTGACATTGCGTTATATTGTTCATTATTCATACTCATTGCTTGATTTTTAAAATTAATAGGTCTATCTATAACGTGTCAAGCAATATTTATGTTTATAAAAAAAAGGTGCCTACCTATGTGGTAAGCACCCTAAACATATAAGTTTATATATTATAGATTCTACGAAAGCACCACTGTTGCACTTTCTCCATCTTTCATCTCCAGATTGATAAAACCATCCACTATCTCTACTTCCTTGTTGTTTACCTTAACTGAAGTAGCGTACGATGGAACCACAATCTTAAATGTATCTGCAGCATTTGCTTTAATATTGAAGTTCTCAATCTTATTATTGCTCCACTTCACATCTATAACTGCGTTGCCTCTTACACGCAAGCCCTTAAATTCGCCTTTGTCCCACAAATCGGGTAGTGCTGGCAATAGCTCTATAAATCCTTCATGGCTTTGAATCAGCATCTCAGCTATTCCTGCTGTGCCACCAAAGTTGCCATCAATTTGGAAAGGTGGGTGAGCACCAAATAGGTTTGGATATGTTCCGCCACCAATTGTCTTCATTTCGCTGTTCATAGATGGTTGTAATAAACTTCTTAGTAGCTTGTAAGCTCTGTTTCCATCCTTAAGTCGTGCCCAAAAGTTAACCTTCCAACCGCGTGACCAACCTGTTCCTGCATCACCACGACGATTAAGAGTTTCGCGTGCTGCGTCTGCCAGCTCTGGTGTTGAGTGTGGCGATATCTGATTTGATGGATACAATCCATACAGATGAGATACGTGACGGTGTTGTGGCTCTGCCTCTTCGTAGTCCTCAAGCCACTCTTGTAGATATCCTTCTTCGCTTATTTGCATAGGAGGCAGTAGCGGAAGTGCTGCGGCAATTTGTTGAGTAGTTTCGTCGCTTATGCCCAATATCTCAGAAGCCGAAATAACGTTTGTGAATAGTTCGCGCACCAATTGTGCATCCATTGTAGGACCCATGCACACAAACACTGCATCTTTACTTCCTGGTAGGAAGAATGAATTTTCGGGTGATGATGAAGGTGCAGTTACCAACCATCCATTCTTAGGCTCATTTATCATACTGCTCAAGAAAAACTTTGCAGCACCAGTAAGCACTGGATAGATTGAGTTTAGATACTCTTTATCTTTTGTAAATGCATAATGCTCCCACAAGTGCGAGCATAGCCATGCACCACCAGTATTGGTAGCACCCCACGAGGCGTGTTCACCTGGTGCAGTATATTTCCATGGGTTGGTCATCATATGCGCCACCCATCCATCGGCTCCATAAAATGCCTTGGCTGTTGCTTCACCCGATTCCACAAGTGATTTTGTAAAATCTAATAGAGGTACGTGCAACTCCGATAGGTTTGTAACTTCGGCAGGCCAATAGTTCATCTGTACATTAATATTAAGGTGATAATCTCCATTCCAAGGTGTTTGCACACTGTTTGCCCACAATCCCTGAAGATTCAATGGCATGCTGGTCTCGTTAGTTCCACTTATCATCAAGTAGCGACCAAACTGGAAAAACAGTGCAGCAAATGCTGGATCGTTATCCTCTTGAAAGCTCACAAGTCTCTCGTTGGTGGTTCTACTATTATCTTGCTCGCCTAGGTTTAGCTCTACACGGTCAAACTTCGATTTGTATGCATCTATATGCTGACTTATAAGCTTGTCAAACGATGTGCCCTTAGCACTAGCCATCAGTTTGTCGGTAGTTGTTTTGTAATCCTTATCAAGCATATCTGTTGATGTGGATATCAAAATCATTGCATCATTGGCATTTTGTAGTTGCAGTGTGTTGTCTGATGATGTGATGCTACCACCATTGTTCACAATCTCTAACTTGGTAATATATCTAACTCCTTTGTCAGTATCATGTCCATCATTTAGTTGTCCCTCCATTGTGATAACATTGTTGTCAACACTTACTGTGCCTCTTTCGGGGCGACTCAAATTGATTTCGAATGAAACGGACTCTTTCTTATCTGCGGATAAGCCAATCACGAGCACATCTGCATCGTGCGAAGCAAAATACTCACGAGTATATGATACATCGCCTTTTGTAAACTTAGTACTTGCCACGGCATTGTTTAGCGATAATCTTCTTTCATAGTCTGATACTCCACCTTCGGGAAGATTATTATCGCTAATGTTTTCATCTTGGCCTTCATTATAGATATGATGTATCGTTAGATTCGAAAGCATCTGAAAGCTACCATATGGTGCATCTTTTCCATTACCAAAGGCCGACCCTTGCCCACCGCATCTAAAGTGTTGATACATCAGTTTTTGTGCCTCTAGATTTTTACCATCAAGTAGTAGTTGCTGTATCGTTGGCAGATAATTGATTGCCTGATCGTCGATAGCTGTTTCATCTTCGCTGCCCGACCACATAGTGATATCGTTTAGCACAATCAGCTCATTATCAATTCCACCGTCGGGCATCATACCAATGCGACCGTTACCCAAGGGCAAAGTAGATTCCCACACCGTGGCGGGAGATTTGTAAAATAGTTGTAGTTCGCTGTCGCTATTCGTGTACGATTGATTATCGCAACTTGCACTCATTAATAGCAACGACAAAACCAACAATGCAAATGTTCTCATAATTAATTATTAATGTTTTAAATAAATATTCTCTGTAGTTTGTGGCACACTAAAGCTCTACGGCTCTCAGCTCCGATAGGCTAAGATTGTAGTCGCGCTCTGCCTCCAGTGTTTTGTTTTTTGCTTCATAATAAAACTCAGACTCTAATAGATACTCCAATAATGAAATTTGTCCATTATCGAGTGCCTTCTTCAGTAGCAACTCATTATTATGCTCGGCTACCGATGATTTGTAAGACATTACATTCTCTTGCAGTCCCAATGTTTTTAAATACAAACTTTGCAAATGATTCAAAAACTGAATTTTATTATCTTCCAGTAAAAGCTCTGTAGATCTTACTTGCGCTTTGGCCAACTTTCTCTTGTTTTTATTTTCCCACAAAGGTATCGAAATTCCCACAGTTATACCTTTAAAATCTTCATCAATTACCTTCTCACTTGCATATCCGGCCATTAGTTTGGGCATTGCTAATGCAGTGCTTAGCTTCACCTGCTGTTTGTCAATGTCAATCTTCTGGCTCAAGTATTGCAGTGCCGGACTATTAGCCTCTGCCATATCATACCACGATGCAAAATTGCTTGGTAGTGGATCGGTAACAACTTTTGTTTCGTTAAATGCTATCTCCTTACCACCATTCAAAGCCTTAAGCTCTGATAGCAATTCACTTATCTCTATCTCTATTAGCTTCTTATCGTTTTCGATACTGGTTAAGTTTATCAAAGCCTTGTTCTTTTCTAAGATAGATGCATCACCATTGTTGTATTTAGCCTCGTAGGCCGATGCTATCTGTTGTGCATTATCGAGCCTTGTTTCATATTCACTGTTAAGTGCATTGTGATATGCCAAATCTATACATATCTGTTTAGCCCTTAATAGTAGATTGATTCGCTCAGACTTATACTGCAATTCTAAATTTTGATTTTGCAGTTTTGCAATTTTATTTCGATGCACATATGCAGTAGGGAAGTCGAACGACTGAGTAATTGACAACTCCTTCTGCTTACCTATTTGCGATGGTTTGCCCCAAAGGTAGTTAAACTCTACCTCGGGGTTTTCCAAAAAGATATCTGTTCTGTTCTCTATCTTTTCCGTCTCAATCTGTTGCCTAATGGCACTCAGAGTTTTGCTGTTTGCCTCTATCTCATCTATCACCGCCTTCAAGTTGTCTTGTGCGTATGATGGGGCAATTGCAAAGATTAGAACTAGACTATATATTATTTTTTTCATTTTTCAATCTTCTCTTTTGAATTACTTCATAAACAATGGGAACTATATAAATATTAAGGAGGGTAGATGTTAGCAAACCACCTAGCACCACCACTGCCATCGGGCTCTGAATCTCGTTGCCAGCTTTGTCGCCATTAAACACTAATGGAATTAGTGCCAATGCCGCCGTAAGTGCTGTCATCAATATAGGGCTTAGCCTATCCACCGAACCATGAAGCACAGTATCGTAAAGTGGTTCTCCATCCTCTTGCAAATGTTGATATCTAGATATCAGTAATATACCGTTTCGGGTGGCAATACCAAATAGTGTGATAAAGCCAATGATAGATGGAATACTTACAATACCCGATGTGAAATAGATTGCCAACACACCCCCAATAAGTGCAAGTGGTAGGTTTAGCAATACAATAGCCGATAGGGTAGTGTCTTTAAACTCGCCATAAAGCAATAGGAAGATGATAAATATAGCTAGTATTGAAGTGAGTAGTAGTGTGCGAGATGCTTTTTCGGCACTTTCAAACTGACCTCCGTATTCAACTCTATATCCCTCAGGCATTTTAATATCCGACTCTATTTTTGTTCTAATATCCGATACGGCGCTTCTTAGGTCTCTACCTGCTACATTGGCCGATATAACAATCTTTCTTTGCACGTTTTCGCGACTAATAGAGTTGGGACCGCCCACTGATACTATATCGGCAACCTCCTCAAGCGGTACTTTGCTGCCATTTTCGGTATCTATTAGTGCCGCTTTTATTTGATCGATTGTCTCGGTATAGTTTTCGTTTAGCTTCAATACTAGGTCGAAGCTGCGTTGCTCTTCGTATATTTCTGATAGTGTTTCGCCTGAGAAGGCTAGTTCCACAAATCTATTAAACTTCTCAATGCTGATGCCGTGTCGTGCTAGCATGCCCCTCTTTGCTCGTATTTGCAATTGTGGGGTTTCGGTTTGTTGCTCCACAGCCACATCCACAAGTCCCTCGATGCTCTCTATCGAAGATTTAATCTGATTACCCATCATAAACAGGCGACTCAAATCGGTGCCAAATAGCTTGATAGCTATATTGGCATCTGTGCCCGAAAGCATATGGTCAATACGGTGTCCAAGTGGTTGCCCCACCGTGGTGGCAATACCTGGAATTCCTGCAAGCGTTTCCCGCACATCGGCCAAAAACTCGCTACTCTTTCGCTTGCCAAGCGTGTAGTTCACATCTATCTCGGCACTATTTGTAGCCTGCGAGTGCTCGTCGAGTTCGCCACGACCGGTGCGACGTGCAGTGCTAGTTACTTCAGGAATTTTCAGAAGTTCTTGTTCTATTATTCCTCCTAATTCGTGCGATACCTCAAGCGATGCATCAGGATTGGTAACTGCATTGATGGTGAGTGCACCTTCGTTGAACTCGGGTAAGAAACTCTGTCCCATTGTGAAGAATAGCACAATGGTTACCACCAAAGCAGCTAGAGTAGGATATATCACTGTCTTTTCGTTACGCAATACCCATTTCAGCGATTTCTCATATCCTGTCAATAGGAAACGAGTTAGTCGGCTATCCTTATCTTTTTTGCTAAGATATTTTTCATCCGATATCATTAGCTTACACATTAGTGGTGTCACTGTCATTGCCACTATTAGTGACATAAATAGTGATATAATATATGCAATACCTAGTGGCTTAAGCATTCGTCCCTCCATCCCCGAAAGGAAAAAGAGTGGTGTAAATGCTGCAATGATAATAAATGTAGCATTAAGTATCGATGCTCTAATTTCTTTTGATGCTTCGTACACTACTGTAATTACGGGAAGTCTGTCTGCCTTAGGTTTTTGATGGTTTTGTCTCAATCGTTTGTAAACATTCTCTACGTCGATAATGGCATCATCTACCAGCGAGCCGATGGCAATTGCCATACCCCCAAGTGTCATTGTGTTGATATTCATCCCCAGTAGGTGAAGCACAATCATAGTGCCTAGTAATGACAAAGGAATTGCTACAACCGAAATGATAGTTGTGCGGAAACTTGCCAAAAACAGAAATAGAATAATGATAACAAATATAGCACCCTCTATTAGTGCCCTGCCCACATTGTTTACTGATGCTTCTATAAAATCGGATTGCTTAAATATGGTACTGTCTATCACCACATCGTCGGGAAGTGATACTTTGATATCGTTTAGGTTTTGCTCAATATTCTCAGTTACATTTAGTGTGTTGATGTTTGGTTGTTTTGATACTGAAAGGATAACTGCCGGCTCACTATTTCGTGAGGCATATCCCATTTTCTTGGCGCTACCTATCACCACATCAGCCACATCCGAAACCACAACGGGTTTGCCGTTTACTGTCTTCACAAATGTTGAGCCTAGCTCTTCCAGATTGTTTGTTCGTGCCATTCCGCGTAGAGAAAACTCATTTCCATAGTCGCGAACCACACCGCCAGAGGAGCTGTTGCTAATGGTTGCACCCACTTGCTCTAGTTCCCACATCGTAACGCCATATTTATCCATCTTTATCGGATCGGCCAGTATTTGATATTGCTTGTAGTCGCCACCAATAATGGTTACTTGCGACACTCCACCTGTGCCAAGTATAGTGGGTTTAATAATCCAGTCGGCTAGCGTGCGCAATTCCATCATAGATGTGGAGTCGGCTTGCAGGCCAATAAACATAATTTCACCCATCACACTCGATTGTGGAGCCAATTCGGGTACTACGTTTGGTGGAAGCTCTCCACTCAATGTTACCATCTTTTCGCTCACCACTTGTCGAGCTTTGTATATATCGGCACCCCAGTCAAACTCAACCCACACAAATGAAAAGCCTTGTGATGAAGCCGAGCGCACACGTCTCACATTTGTTGCACCGTTTACTGCCGTTTCGATAGGGAAAGTTACCAATCTCTCCACCTCTTCGGCTGCCATTCCGTGGGCATCGGTCATCACCACCACTGTGGGTGCAGTCAAATCCGGAAATACATCTATATCCATCTGTCTGCCCGAGTAGATGCCCCCTACAATTAATAATATTGCTCCCAACAGGATGAAGAGCCTATTGTGGAGTGAAAATTTTATTATCTTATTTATCATTTATATTCTCCTTTAGATTTAATGAACGTGACCAGCGTGTGGGTCTAATGCTCCGGCATCTTGTGCCAGTTTCACAAAGATGGCTCCTTTGCTTACCACCCTTTCGTTTTCAGATACTCCCTCGATAATGTGTGTGTTGAAGCCATCGGTTTCGCCTTTTATTATGGCGCGCTTTTCAAATAGTTCGGGAGTAACCTGAACCATCACAAAGAAGGCTCCCATCTCTTCCACAATGGCACCGTTGGGCACCGTTACAGCCATGTTGTCCGATTTTAGTTTGATATACATTTCTACAAAGCTACCCGGAATGAGGTCTATATTATTATTTACCTGAAACGTTACAGGGATTAGTGGATTTGACATATCGCTTGATTTACCGTAGGAGATTACTTTACCATTTAAATCTTCAAGTGAATATACATTGTCGTTTGCTGGTATTTTGATAGTGGCATCGCCTATGCTTGCCAATTTATTGTAGTACTTTGGTTGCAAGTCGGCCTGAATAAATAAGTTTCTGTTTTGCGACACCTTTAGTATTGGTTGCCCCACTTCCACAAACTCACCGTTTCTTACCATCACACTATTTATATATCCTGCAATGGGCGAGCTTACCGACTGCTTGCCCTCTGTGAAGTTGCGTTTCAAATTGTTGAGCTGAGCCTCTGCATTGGCCAAATCTGTTTTGGCTTGCAACAGCTCGCTTTGCGATACTATATTATCTTCAGCCAAAACTGCTTTGCGGTCATATTCGGCTTTAGCTCTGTTGTACTCGCTTTCAACCTCCAAAAATCTTACTGATAGGTTGTTGTCGGCCATTTCACTAGCATCTATATAAAATAGTCTTTGCCCTGAAGCCACGTTTCGCCCAGGCACAGTGTTATTATCCTGAAACACAACTACACCACTAGCCTTGGCGGTTATTATTCGCTCGTCGCCCGATGATGGTTGCACCTGTGCCGTAGTTTTTATTATTTGGCCAAACTGAGTGCGCTCAACTAGTTGAGTTGCAAAGCCTACCTTCCAGCTTTGTGCTTTATTAAATGTGATGCCGTTGCTAATAGAAGGATGTGCATCGTGTGCTGCATGCTCCGCCTCGTGTTCATCTTCATATACCATTAGGTTGTCGAAGGTGAGTGTAGATGTTTCGCCTTGAGCCGCTATGGCTAATGATAGCGTTGCGGCACCTGTTTGCTTCGGAGTAAGCTTAAAGGTATAAATCCCCTCCTTTGCCATTGTGGCAGTGGCTGATGTTTGCTCGCCGCCAACTAATAATGTGGCGGATATTTCGGCTCCATCAACTGGCTTAAAGTTGCTGAGGTTGCTCACAAAAGCTGTTACTTTGCTTTCTTCGTTTATGGCAAGTGGGGTAGATTCTACAAACACCTCGTGTATATCGTTGTAGGCTACTAGCTGTAGCATATCTTCGTGGTCATGATCGTGATCGTGGTCGTGATCATGCTTGTGCGAACAAGAAAATAGTGACAATGCAAGCAGCATTATCGGTAATAAATATTTTTTTTGCATTTTAAAATACTGATTTGTAAATATATAGTGATTTGATGAGTTCTCAGATTGTGGATTTACCGTGAGGTGTTATCACAAGTTGAAGAACAAAATGTATAGTAAGGTCTTTACGTAGTAAAAATCAGTATTGGGGAGGGGCGCGCAACGCAATTGTTTGCGTTACGAACGACTTGTATGGTATGTGTACATAGGTGGTATATGTCTCCTCCTTGCTTTGTGCTGTTGGGAAAATATACCGTAATATATTTATAGGTATAAACACTTCACTCTCAAGATTGAGTGTTTGTGTAATTGTTGTAGGATTATTGTCGATATCACCTTGTCTGATAAATAGATATTCAAGCTGGCACTCTTCGAATGTGAGTCCGTGTGCGCCGCTCTCTTTGCCCTCGGCAGATAGCTTGAAGGTATCGTTGTGCGGACATTTATTATTATCTGATAATTTTTTGTGTAGAGATATTTTGCACGATTCTATCGATACATCTTCATGGTGATGAGGTACAGCAGAATGAGCCAGTATAACAATATTGGCTAGGAATATAAAAAAAAGTGATAGACTCTTCTTCATTATACTTTCATTTTGCTTTGATATACAAAGATATATGTTCTTTTTTTAAATTACAACCGATAATGGTATTTATATTTTTTTTCGATACCAACTGAGCTACCTCCGCTTATCATAAAATTATTATCGCAGTGGGCAGTGATGGATTCGAACCACCGAAGGCGTAGCCAGCTGAGTTACAGTCAGCCCCATTTGTCCACTCTGGTAACTTGAAGACAAAGGTCTTAAGTTTGTATTATTACATTGATTGTACAATTGATAATTTAATTAACTTTGAGAAGTATAATATTATTCTCATTGCTATGATAAATAAACTGCACTATATAATATATTCAAGTATATTGATAATTATAATTGGATGTAATGGAGATATTTTTATTGACGATTATCTGCCCGGAGAGCCAGATGAAATTATAATTTCAGAAACTGATAACGGCAAAGAAATTAATTTTAAATCGGACAACTGGAGTTTGATTAAAGTCTTTTGTGAAATGTCTTACCCATTTACTATCAATGCATACAATCTTAACGGAGAGCTTACCTATCTTCCTTTTGATGAAAAAGAACCGGGCACTGTTCATTACACAAGTGATTATATTGATGTTCGCATAGAGAAAAAAAGCGGCAAAAAACTAAAAATTACTCTTAATGAAAACCTTCTGGATGAGGATGTGAAAATGCTGCTAATAGTTGGAAATGACTTTAAACAGAAACAGATAAATCTTGTTTTGGCTCCTACGCAAAAATATCAAATTGACAGGGTGGTATATGATTGGAATAAATTTGAGGTTCATAAAGGTGGATTAATAGAAGTGCAGTCTTTAACTGTTGATAATCAGAAAAATGATACACCTTTAACAATTGGTTTTTTCCCATTTATGAATTCTAATCGTGAAGTTGATTTTTATGATCCTACGGTACCGCACTTCGACAATGTATATAGCAAATTATTGGGCAATCCGCTTCCCGAGATAATCATACCGGATATTGTTGATGGAGGGCTTGTCCTTCTTGACACGAAGGTGGAGCTTGACGTCGGAACTCAGCACTTGCCAACAGGGTTGGACAAAAAACTGGTAGTTGATGTTACGATTGATCCGTTCGATATAAGAAAAGTAATCGTTTATAATGAGTTCATAAGCTATTCAGTTCCTTACAAAATCTACTTGTCAAATCCTAAAATAGGCAAAGAGTTGACTTTTTCAGGTAAACTAAATAGTGGAGAACCCATAGACTATTTAATATTTAAACGAAGAGTAGATGAAAACTAAGATAAATAAGATTGCATTAAGAAAGATTGTAGCTATTCTATTGGTGCATTTAATATCAATAGATATTTTAGCCGTTGACCGAGATTCAATTTCAAGCAAAATTACTCATTTAATAGGGATTGATTTAAAGCCAGGTTATCTGTTCCCTTCTCATGATTTCTTTAAAGGTGATAATTATGCTCAGCGAAAGATGAATTCTACATTCTCCGGGCATCTGAAGTATGGTTTCAAGTTTGCACCCGACAGCTATTTGGGCAGTGTATATCCATATGCCATTCAAGGAGTAGGAGTTGGTTATAATACTTTTTTTAACTCTTCCGAATTGGGCAATCCGCTTGCTGTTTATATTTTCCAATCATCAAGAATAGCAAGCATCACTCAAAACTTATCATTCGATTATGAGTGGAATTTTGGGGCTTCGTTTGGTTGGAAGAAATATGATGAAGATAAAAATCCATTAAATAGAGTTGTCGGTTCTACAACCAATGCTTATATTAATCTCGGTTTTCTGCTGAACTGGCAGATTTCATCAAACACCAACCTGCGCGGTGGTGTAGGACTTACACACTATTCAAACGGAAACACGAGTTATCCCAATGCCGGAGTTAACACAATAGGAGCTTATATAGGCGTGACACGCTATTTCGAAAGCAATGAAAATATTAGATATACCCTCTCTCAATCACGAAATCATTTGTTCACCCCGTATATGAATTATGATCTTATTTTCTATGGTGCAACACGAATGAAGGGGGTATTCCCGGAAGACTCTAACCCGATGTTAGTTCCCGGTTCCTTTGGTATAGCAGGACTTAATTTTAATCCATTGTATAATTTCAGTAAATACTTTCGAGGTGGTGTTTCTCTTGACTTGCAATACGATGAAAGTGCTAATATAGGCAAGCATATAGCTAATGAATATATCCCTGGTGATTCGAAAGATCTTAGATTCTACAGGCCTCCTTTTAGGGAACAATTTACGGCAGGATTCTCATTGCGAGCCGAAATTGTTATGCCTATTTTTTCAATCAATCTTGGTATTGGAAAGAACTTTTTATGTAAAGGAGATGATACAAACTCATTTTATCAGACTTTTGTGCTAAAGACTAATATTACAGATAATATATTTCTGCATACTGGGTATCAACTCTATCGTTTCAAGGACCCTAATAATCTGATGTTGGGATTAGGCTTTAGATTTCATGCGAAATAGATGAGTTTTTCGTGATTTAATCTTAGGGTATTCGATTTGAAATAGTAGATAATTGCCTGTTATTTAATGAGGTGTTATGAGATTTAAGGCAATTAACAATGCTGCCTAATGAGAGAAAATCATTTATAATATCAAATGAAAAAAGCTTTAAGCACTGACTGCTTAAAGCTTTTTTTAATAAATGTTTGTTTCATTTGAGCGGAAGACGGGGTTCAAACCCGCGACCCTCAGCTTGGAAGGCTGATGCTCTATCAACTGAGCTACTTCCGCATATTATAAAATTATTTTCGCAGTGGGCAGTGATGGATTCGAACCACCGAAGGCGTAGCCAGCTGAGTTACAGTCAGCCCCATTTGTCCACTCTGGTAACTGCCCCTTTTTGCGAGTGCAAAGATAATAATTTTATTTATATTTCCTATTAAGTGCAACCATTTTTAGTGCTGTGATTGCAGCTTCATCACCTTTGTTGCCGTGTTTTCCACCCGAGCGATCTTGCGCTTGCTCAAGTGTGTCGGTGGTGAGTACTCCGAATATTACAGGAGTGTTATATTGTAAGTTCAATTCGGTAGCACCTTGGGTTACTCCCTCGCACACATACGTGAAGTGTGGGGTGTCGCCCTGAATCACACAACCTAGTGTGATAACGCTATCGAAATTGTTGGTTTGTATCAGTTTCTTAGCTCCATATGTTAGCTCAAAGCTACCCGGAACATGCTCTATTACTATATCTTCTTCTTTCACATTGTGTTTTAGAAGAGTATTAACTGCACCCTCTAGTAAACTACCAGTTATAGGATAGTTCCACTCCGAAACCACAATTCCAATCTTCATGCCTTCGCCGTTTGGAACGGTTTCAGCATCGTACGATGATAAATTTTGAAGTTTAGTTGCCATTTGCTATTATTCTCCTTTCTGTTGAAGTTTAGCAGCTTCAATATATTTATCAGCCTCTTGTGCTTGTGGGCTGTTGATGTATGTATCTTTAATTTTTTGGAAAGTAGCGATAGCCTTATCGTAGTTTTTAGCGCTCAAGTAAGCTATACCCACTTTGTTGTAATAAATAGGGCTTAGCATTTGGTCGTTAGCCTTTTTTGCAGCACTGTTGAAGCTCGAAATTGCTTTATCAGTATTTCCCATATTCATATAAATATCACCTACGGCTCCCATAATAGCTGGAGAAATCAAAAGATCGCCGCCATTAAATTTGTTTAGGTGTTTTAATGCCTGCTCATTATCTCCAAGTCTTCCGTAGCTTATTCCTGCATATGCGTGAGCCAAGTCAGCAGCTTTAGTGCCATGAAACTCTTTAGTGATTTTTTCAAATCCGATGTAATCGTTTCCGTTTCCAAATATAGCTAGTGAATCTTGTTGATTTTGAAAATACCTTTCGCCTTTAAAAAGTGCTGTTTGCGCTTTTTCATTTCTAGGATGTTTGTAAAGATAGTTGTATGCAACAACTCCCCCCACTATAACAACTACTGCTAACAGAGCAATTAAAATCTTCTTTTGATTTTTTTCGATAAAATGTTCCGACGCAGATAATACTTCTTCGATATTTTCAAAACCAGTTTCGGTTTTGGCTGCAGTTTTTTTCTTTGACATTTTTGTATGTATATAAAAAAGTTATGTTATCAAATTTCGAGATGCAAAAGTAATATTTTTTGAATGATAAATAAAATATAATAGGATGTTTTTTAAAATAAGTACAATTGTGTTTTAATTGGTTGTGTGTTCATTGCGATGTTCGATGATCTAATTTTTAATCCCAAACATAAATCGCTACCTATTATATTAATGTGTCTTGTTCTTCATTAGTTTCACTCCTTAATTATAAAATGTGTTGTGAGCTTCATAAATATCGATTTGAGATATGAAAAGCACCCACTCAGCTATATTGAAACTTACGATAGATTGATATTGGCCTTTGTGATCTTGAATAAACAAGTGTTTGTTTTTAGCTAGAATGCTTCAGCTTCCTCGAAATCAACTTTACAATTAGCGAAGAACGCTTGAGGAACGCCGATTTTAAGTTTACAATTTGCAAAGGACGCCTCGGCATCGGCGAAAATGAGTTTACAAAACATGAAAAACACTCGGGCATCGATGAGATTTTGAGTGAAGATTAGATGTTTTATCCAATATAATGTGTTTCAACTAATATATTTGTCTTGTATTTTAAATATACAATCATTTTCTACTTATCTAAATGTAGTGATTTTCTTTTAGACAATTACTTTACTTGGCTTGTTATGAGATGTTTTTTGGAACACAATATTTTTCCACTTTCAAAATAAATCATCAAAACGGGATTTTTATTCACTAATGTTTAGTATCTTTGTGTTTGTGCCTAGCTATTAGGTTATATATCAGCGTATAAGCATTATGGCGCTAATTTTAATACAATAACATTTACTATATGAAACAATCACTTCCTTTAAAAGAGCCAAAAAGATTATCACTATTGTGGGCAAGAACCCTTCAGAATGTTGAGTTTTTCCATATTTCACGAAACATTGTTCAATCTATTGACTTAGTTGGCGTAGATAACAAGTATTTACTTAATCATCAAGCTGAATTAATTAGGTTGCTCGATTTTTATGACGATGTGGAAACTCACAAGTCTAGTCAGAGCCTTAGGAGGATGAATATAACCAAACGATATAATAAGTGTAGAGATGAAATAACTGAGCTAGTGGTGGGCATTAATTATATGCTCGAAGGATTGAAGCGTTCGCCATTAGATAGCGAGGTGAGAGCAGCAGAGTTTGTTCAGTTTGCGGTAGATAAGGCTGGGGGTAGTCTTAGCAATCAGAGTCGCCAGGATGTGGTTTTGTGGTGCGATAGGATGAGGTTTTATATTAGCGACGATCCTAGGATACAGATGGCTATTGATAAACTAAATCTTAACAGATACTTCGAGCGAGTAGATTTGTTGGGCAGAGAGATGTTTGATTTGCAAATTAAACGAGGTGGTTCTCCAGGTGATAAGTACTTATCAGTGAGTGTGCAAGATATTCGCAAGGATGTTTATAAAGTGTTGCAAAAGATTGTGAACACTTTAGATTTTATGATTGGTTTTCATGGGCATGATGATCAATATCTATCACTAAATAGATCATTGTATTATCACTTCCGTGTGTGTAATGCACTTAGCAAGCGACGAACGACTATTCGCAAAAAGAAGAAGCTAAAAGAGGCGGAGAAGGATGCGCAGCAACTGGATATGGCACAACAGAAGGATGTGCAGCAACTGGATGCAATAGGTGCGGATGCTAAGAAAGTACAGACGGAACAATCGGCAGATAATGGGGTATCAGAAAAATCTTATCAACAAACTACTGAGGAGTTACTCGAAAAACTATGGGCAAAAGAAGAGACGTTATCTATAGACGAAATTGTAAATGATCCTATCATACTTGAGCTATTTGCTACGAGTCCCGACCAAAATGTGATTAAGCTACTGCAAAAGGTAGTTAGCCGAGAGGCGGAGAGGGTGGGTGCATAATTCCACAAACTCGACAACTTGGCACCTAAATTATCCATTTGGGTGGGATAATCAGTCGATGGTATTAATCTTTTGAGTATTTTTGCAGTCATAGTTGGTAGTATAATAAAATATAATGAATAATAATATGAAGAAAATGTTGGTTTCAGCAATTATGATGCTGACAATATTGCTTAACGTAAATAGTCAATCGGTATTCTCGAGTGTACCAGTTGTGAATGGGAAGGTTGTTTTCCAGCAATTTGTGCATATTGATAGGGGGTTATCTGTAGATCAAAGATACTCGTTATTATATAAATGGGGAAAGGATAACTATTCTGGAAATCCATTATTAGCAGGAATAAGATTTGATGATAAAAATAATTCTATAACAGTTAGTTCTAAAGTTGAGCTTTTGTTGCCCCAAAATAGCGCTGGAGTTCGCGAAAAGGTTTTAATGAATTATCGTTTTGATGCTGCCATCACCAATGCGGGACTAACGCTTGTGGTTCGCGATATTAGTTATCAGAATGCCCAGTCGAAGGGTTCGTCGTTGTTCCCAAAAACCTTTTCGGCCGAAGATACAATTAGCCCAAATGCAATCTCATCTGCATCCGAATCGGATAAAGAGTTTAGAGTGAATACTCAAAAAAGTACCCTCTATTTTCTTAACGAGCTGTACGATGATTTGAACAATATTTTTGAGCTTAATAAATAGAAAAATATTTATAACTAAGTGATTTTATTCACTATATTCTTGCAAGTTATAATTATTATGGCTAATTTTGCGCCCTGATTTGTGGAATTATTCCATTCATACTTACAGAAAATCAATATAATACATATAGCAATGTCTAAAATTTGTCAAATAACAGGAAAGAGAGCAATGGTTGGAAACAACGTCTCTCACTCTAACAGAAAAACGAAAAGAAAATTCAACGTTAATCTGTTTAGAAAGAAATTCTTTTGGGTGGAAGAGAATGTCTGGATAAGCCTGAATGTATCAGCAGCAGGTTTACGCACAATTAACAAGGTTGGCCTTGATGCAGCACTAAAAACAGCTGCCGAAAAAGGGTATTTAAACGCATAATATAATAGGAGGAAACAGCTATGTCAAAAAAATCAAAAGGAGATAGAGTTCAGATTATACTTGAGTGTACTGAGCACAAAGAGAGTGGAATGCCTGGTACTTCTAGATATATTAGTACCAAGAATAAAAAGAATACTACTCAAAGATTGGAGATTAAAAAATATAACCCAATCCTCAAGAGAATGACCGTTCATAAAGAAATTAGATAAAAGAAATTAGATTATGGCAAAAAGAGCAGTCGCAGGATATCGCGACAAAACTTCAACTACTGGACGTAGCCACACGAAAGTGATTAAAATGGTGAAGTCTGAAAAAACTGGTGCATATATTTTTCAAGAAGAAATGGTATTGAATGAACAAGTTCAAGATTTCTTTAAAAAATAAAAAGGTTAAAGATATGTAAAACTTCTCTGCGAGCAATTGTAGGGAAGTTTTTTTATATACTATTTTGTAGATTTGTAGAAAAATGCGACTCGTTCATCAAAACACTTCGCAACACATTTAAAAAAATAAATTTAAGGTTTATAATATGGCGTTATTTAATATTTTCTCGAGAAAAAAGAAAGAGACTCTCGATCAGGGCTTAGAGAAAACTAAAACTAATATATTTTCTAAGCTTACCCGTGCAGTTGCTGGGAAATCAAAAGTTGATGATGATGTTCTGGATGAACTTGAGGAGATTCTAGTGACATCTGATGTGGGTGTTGACACTACTCTTAAGATTATTGATAGAATTGAAGAGCGTGTGGCTCGTGATAAATATGTGGGTACAGATGAGCTTACTTCAATTCTTCGTGAGGAAATTGCATTGCTTTTAACCGAAAATAATACCGATGATATTAGTGAGTTTTCGGTTCCAAAAGATAAAAAGCCATATGTGATAATGGTGGTAGGAGTGAACGGAGTGGGTAAAACCACTACGATAGGTAAATTGGCTCATCAATTCAAACAGAATGGATTGTCGGTTTATCTTGGTGCTGCCGATACCTTTAGAGCTGCTGCAGTGGAGCAATTAGATATTTGGGGTGAGCGAGTGGGGGTGCCCGTGATTAAGCAAAAGATGGGAGCCGACCCTGCATCCGTTGCCTTTGATACTCTTAGCTCGGCTAAGGCTAATGATGCGGATGTTGTGATTATTGATACCGCTGGTAGATTGCACAACAAAGTGAACTTGATGAATGAGCTTACCAAAATTAAAAATGTGATGAGTAAGGTAGTGCCCGACACGCCCGATGAGGTGTTGCTGGTGCTGGATGGTTCAACTGGACAAAACGCATTTGAACAGGCTAAACACTTTACGGCTGCTACCGAGGTTTCGTCATTAGCTATTACCAAACTGGATGGTACTGCCAAAGGTGGGGTGGTGATAGGTATTTCTGACCAATTTAAGATTCCTGTAAAATATATCGGATTGGGTGAGGGTATCGAGGATTTACAAGTGTTCCGTCGCAAGGAGTTTGTGGATTCTCTTTTCGGAGAGTAAAGAAATTAATAGTATATTAGACTATTTCTGAATACAAGCTATTCTATGAAATAGTCTTTTTTTGGCTTTATATATTTAGTTGTAACAATATGAAAAGGAATAAGATTGATGTAATTACACTGGGATGTTCTAAAAACTTGGTTGACTCGGAGCTTCTGATGCGCCAGTTTGTTGCAAATGGTTACACTGTGGAGCATGACCCACAGGAGCCTGATGGCGAAATAGCTGTTATAAACACTTGTGGATTTATTGGTGATGCAAAGGAGGAGTCGATAAATATGATTCTTGACTTTGTGGATGCTAAAAAGGCAAATAAATTGAAAAAGCTGTTTGTAATGGGATGCTTATCACAACGCTATGTGGATGAGCTTCGCACGGAGATTCCTGAGGTTGATGCCTTTTTTGGCAAGTTTGATTGGCGTGCTATCATCGATGAGCTTGGTAAATCTTACTACAAGGATTTAGAGTTTGATAGATCGCTATCCACACCGCCACACTATGCGTATATAAAAGTTTCGGAAGGGTGTGACCGTACTTGCTCTTATTGTTCAATTCCTATTATTACGGGTAAGCATATATCGCGCCCAATTGAAAACATAGTGGAAGAGGTGCGACTGTTGGTGGCTAAAGGAGTAAAAGAGTTTCAGTTTATTGCTCAAGATTTAACCTACTATGGGCTAGATTTGTACAAATCGATGAAGTTGCCCGAACTTATAGAAAGAGTATCAGATATTGAGGGGGTAGAGTGGATTAGATTGCACTATGCATATCCATTACATTTCCCTGTGGACTTGCTTAGAGTGATGCGAGAGCGCGATAATGTGTGTAAATATCTGGATATAGCTTTGCAGCACGTTAGCGATGATATGCTGAAGAAGATGAGGCGTAATATTACTAAGCAAAAAACTATCGATCTTATAAACCAGATTAGAGAGGAAGTGCCCGGCATTCATATTCGTACAACTATGATGGTGGGACATCCGGGTGAAACTGAACAGGATTTTCAGGAGATGATTGAGTTTGTAAAAGAGATGAGATTTGAGCGATTAGGAGCTTTTCCTTATTCGCATGAGGAGGGTACATATTCTGACAGACACTATGGGGATGATGTGCCACCCAGTGTGAAGCAGGAGAGAATGAACCAATTAATGGAGATTCAGGAGGGAATTTCGCTCGCGGTAAATGAGGAGAAGATAGGTAAAACATTGCGTGTAATTATTGATCGTGAGGAGGAAGATTTCTTTGTGGGGCGCACTCAATACGACTCGCCCGAGGTGGATGGCGAGGTGCTTATAAACAAAGATAGTGAGTTGACTGTTGGACAGATGTATGATGTGAGGATAATATCCGCATTGCCTTTCGATTTGATGGGCGAGATAGTGGATTGATAAAAAGAAGTGACTATGGCAAATGAAAAACTAATAAATGATATTTCGAAAAGGCTCAACTGGCAGGATGAAATTGTTGGTGATGCTCTCGAAAATGTTATAAAAATAATTGAGGCAAAGATAGCCGATGGTGAAGTGGTATCATTTGGCAAGCTTGGCACATTCGAGTCGGAGATGAAAAGCGAACATGTGTTTGTTGACACTGTCACGGGCGATAGTTTCTTGGTTCCGCCTAAGATTGATGTGACTTTTAAACCATCAGAATCGCTGAAAGACAAGTTTAAAGATTTTAAAAATGAAGACAATGAGCAGTAAACAAGGTTTTAATTTGCATGACCTATCACTCATGCTTACCGAAAAGATGGATATGTCTGAGTCGGATTCGTTGTTGTTTTTAAATGAGTTGTTTTCTTTATTAACAGAACAGATTTTTACCGAGGGTGAGGCAAGTGTGGCATCGTTGGGCACATTTAAAATTGATAGGGTAGAGCCACAGGATATTAAGGGTGTGATGGAGTATTATCGACTTATGTTTACACTGAGCGACGAGCTAAGCAATTCGATTAATAAGCCTTTCGTGAATTTTGAAACCACAAAGCTCAACGAGGGTGTTACGTTTGATAATATTCCGGTTATTAAATCTGATGAGGTTGGAATAATTGAGGATATTGATTCTGACGTATCGGTTCTGTATGTCCAAAAGAGTGTTGCTCCTGTGGTTGAGGAACTATCTGAAGAGGTTGTCGCGGAAGAAGGAATTGTT
>CAYTQG010000015.1:0-18565 GCA_964439965.1 uncultured Proteiniphilum sp. | reverse complement strand
TGTAGAAACACCTGAAGAGATTATCGCTGAAGAAGAACCTGTAGAAGAAATACCCGAGGAGGTTATTATTGATGAGGAAATAATTGTTGAAACACCCAAAGAGGTAATTATCGAACAAGAAGCAATAGAAGAAGCTCCCGAAGAGGATAGCTCTATTATTGCTGCTAATATAGAAATAACGGGTGAGGTTTTTGCTGAAGAGGAACCACCTTATTACTCGGATGATGGTGTGAGACCAAAGCACGAAATAGCCACTAATAGCCGACGCCGCAGAAATTTGATTGCACTAACGGCAGCTGTAGGAGTAGTTGTAATAATAACTGCGTCCGCTTTTTTTTTTCAACAACGAACCATTGACTGATATAAGCAATAGTTCTGAAGTGAAATCGGAGCTTAAAGTTGCTGATCAAATTGAAATAGTTCCATCAGATACTTTAGATGTTGTTGCAGATGATACGCCTGCTTCAGTTGACACTATTACCATTATTCCCCAAAAGGAGGATAAGCCAGTGCCCGAAATAGCAATGCTCGGAATGGGTAAGACACTTCGATTACTTGCCTTGGAAAAATATGGCCACCGCGAATTTTGGATTTATATTTACATGGATAATAAGGATAAAATACCCAATCCTAATAATGTGCCAGTTGGTGTTAAATTAAAAATACCTCCCAAAGCGAAGTATGGTATTGATGCCCGCAATCCTCAATCGGTGCAAAAAGCAATTCAATTAGGAAGAACAGAAATGAGTAAGTTTACCTGATAAAAAAATAACGCAGATGATAAATATAATCATCTGCGTTGTTTTTTTATTCTGATATTGAGTGTGCTGTTAGTTTACTCTTGTTTCAAAAGCTCTTAAGTAGCACTCTTGTTCTTTATCAGATTTGTTTACTAATCTAATATATTTCACTTTATCGTCAGTTTTGCCCGCTGTCCAGTCTCCCTTATCGTTGGTTTTACCTTCATACTCTGTCCAGTTGTCTCCATCTGTTGAGTATTCAATTGCAGCCCACTCAGGAATACCTTCAGTTCCGATATTAACTTTCGTGTTCGTTACTTGCAACTCTTCAGCAAGTGCTATACCGAAATACCCATTTGCAGGAACCTTCACCACTTCAAGCAGAGGCGAAATAGATATATTCTTTCTGAAAAATCTTACTGGTTGGTCTTTTATCTGATTGATATTCGAATACATTGTGTGCGGATTGTAATCGGTAAGCGATTCAAGCTTTTCGTTATACATGCTCTCATATCTATTTGCCATTAGCACAAGTGTGCTATCTATTAATGGCTCCACCACCAATGTAGCTGTTTTAACGCCTGGCTGATATGGATTTTGATTATAGATATTGCTATTGTCAAACATCTCTTGTTTGATATCCTTAATATGGTTGTATAGGCTTGTAAACTTTGATTTATCGTCGTTATTCAGCGCATCTTGTAAATATGTAGATGCTAACCCCGCTTCCGAAATAAGTCTGAATTGCTTCAACCAAGGACTTACCTCTTCAATTAGTGGTAGGTTTTCTTTACTGCTTTGTAAAATTGAAGCCGAGAAAAGCATATCCGAAAACTCTTTTCTAACATCAGCTGTGGCTTTGTCGCTTTCTTGGTTATTGCTTATTGCAGTTATATATTTGTTTGCGGTATCCTTAAACTCCCACGATTCGTCGCGTCTGTATCCATGGCCATTTGGTCCAAGGTCTGAGTTGTGTATGGCAAATGTTCTGAGTGCTTCGTAATTATTTGGCATCACTTGCTTTAGTGCTCTCTCCCATGCTTCCATCGATTTGTAGTCTGCTATATTCCACGAATAGTCGGCCACACCATAAATTGCTATCTTAGATGCTTCGGCGTGCTCCATCGGGTTCGACATAAAGCCCGACATCATGCCATCAGCCTTAGTGTCTAATCCGTATGATGGGCCTAATAGAATATGATCGCGCACATAGTCCGATACGGGGAAGTTCCACCATATATATGCATTTCTTTTAATGTGTTTGTTAATCCACTCCAAGCCTTGCACATCTATATCAGAAATAACTCTGTCGCCTGTCCACATTATGTGTATTGATGGGTTTAGTTTTTCGCCTAACGTAGGTAGGTATCCCTTCTCAATATTCGACCAACTTTTATTATACTCTGTTGGGCAAAGAATAAGTGGTAGCACATCCTTCTTAGGTTTCACGAAGTTGTCGTCGATATAGTTCAGTAGTTCCGCCTGTTTGTCGGCATTCACTTGCTCTCCCGAGATATCATCAAAGAAGACAGCAAATGCGCGTATGCCTAAGTCGTACATCAGGCTCAGTTTGTTCATCATTGCATCTCTATCCTCTGTATTCCATTTAATATCCATTCCGGGGTGTATGGCCCACACAAAGTCAACATGGTTGCTGTTTGCTGCCTCCACATATTTTTTAATCTCCTCCGCCTCTTTGGTTGGGTATGGATCGCGCCAGTGTGGCGAGCGGTGATATGGATCATCTTTTGGTCCATATATGTATGTGTTTAGCTTGTTGTCGCCATAGAAGTTTATCTGACTCATTCTGTTTTCAAAACTCCATGGCTCACCATAAAATCCTTCCACAACCCCACGAGCTGAGATATTAGGATAGTCTGATATTTGACATAGGGCCAACTGGTCTGCATTAATAAGCTGCTTCAAAGTCTGCACTCCGTAATATGTACCTCTGTAGTCATATCCAGCAATTATTATCTTGTCAGCCTCTACCGACAACCAATATCCCTCGGGATGATTAGGAATTAGTTTTGAATATTTTCTAACCTCTTTATCTCCCTTTTTACCAATGAGTATGGTGAAGTCTTTTTTGTTATCACTTGTTTCAAATAGTGATTCGAGCAACGAGATAGACTGCTTATCGGCCTTCTTGCTTGCTAATATTCTCACCTTGGATGGTTTATCAATAGCACCCTCATTCATTTTTATACTTTGAGGCTTGGGATTGATAATTGGATAATCACTTGCAAAAGCAAAGGCTGTGAACATTGCAAAGACAAGCGTCAATAATCTTGATTTCATATTTATATAGTTATAATTTATAATGTTCGTTTTGAAAAGTTGCTACAAAAATACGAGTAGTTTTTACAATTAACAAAACATGTGTGCTGAAACTAAAAAAGAGGAAATGGGTCACCCATTTCCTCTTTCAATATTTTTAGTGCTTATGCAGTTTATTTGTTCAACTGTTTTTTAAGCAATGCAGGTATCTCGCTTGGCTCTTTAGCTACGGGAACACCCGCTGCCTCAAATGCAGCAATCTTTTCGGCTGCAGTGCCCGAACCACTTGAAATTATTGCACCAGCGTGCCCCATCTGTTTTCCAGGAGGTGCTTCTTGTCCCGCAATAAATACTGCAACAGGCTTTGTAACATGCTTCTTGATATATTCAGCGGCACGCTCTTCGGCATCACCACCAATCTCACCAATAAGCGCAATGCTATCCGTGTCAGGATCATTCTCAAACATTTCAAGTAGATCTTCATAATATAGCCCAACGATTGGGTCTCCACCTACTCCCACGGCTGTAGATTGTCCCATTCCACTTTCAGTGAGGTTATAAACCACTTCGTAAGTTAAAGTTCCGCTTCGGCTTATAACCCCTGTTTTTCCCTCTTTAAAAATCATAGTTGGCATAATGCCCACCATGCTTTGGTTTGGAGAAATTAGTCCCGGACAGTTGGGCCCAATCAGGTTTGCACCTTTCAGCTTTATATATCTATGTGCTTCCACCACATCTAATGTAGGTACTCCCTCAGTAATGCAAATAATTAGTTTTACTCCCGCATCTGCGGCTTCCATCATTGCATCTTTAGCAAATGGAGCAGGCACAAAAATTACAGATGTGTTGGCATTAGTTTTTTCTACAGCCTCTCGCACTGTGTCGAATACTGAGATTCCTGAAACCTCCTCGCCACCTTTGCCTGGCGATGTTCCACCTACCACATTAGTTCCATATTCTTTCATTTTGCTGGCATGAAAGCCGCCATCTCGTCCAGTAATACCCTGAACAATAAGTCGTGTATCTTTATTTATTAGAATGCTCATATTTTAAATCTTGTTTGCAAGTTCTACCGCCATTCTGCCGGCATCACCCATGGTTTCTGCTAAATGAAAATGTGTTCCTTTGAGGAGTTCGCGCCCCTCTTTTTCATTGGTTCCTGTCAAGCGTATCACTATCGGAATATCTGTTTTGATTTGCTCAAATGCCTCTAATAATCCCCTTGCTACGTCGTCGCAACGAGTTATTCCTCCAAATATATTTATCAGAACAACTTTTACATCACTATCACTTAGCAACAGTTTCATAGCTTCGATAACTTTTGTGGGATTGGAGCTACCTCCAATATCAAGGAAGTTTGCAGGATTGCCACCATATAGCTTAATCATATCCATGGTTGCCATTGCCAGTCCTGCACCATTAACCATGCAGCCTATCTCGCCTCCTAAGTGAACATAGCTAAAGCCTTTCGACTTGGCTTTCTGTTCTTTCTTTTCCTCTTCTGTGGGCTCAAATAGGGCGGCAACTTTTGGATGACGATATAGGGCATTGTCATCGAAGGTCATTTTGGCATCAATTGCTTTCACCTCTTTTTCGGGTGTAAGAACCAGTGGATTTATTTCTGCAAGTGAGGCATCATTGTCAATAAACAATTTATACAGCTTTTGCAAAATAGATGCTGCAGCTCTTACTTGCTTTATATCATCAAATAGCAAGAAGGCAGCCTCGCGCGCCAAATAGTCTGGAACTCCAATTAATGGGTCAATTACAATTTTGTGAATCTTATCGGGGGTCTTGCTTGCTACCTCTTCAATATCTACACCACCTTCGCGGCTAAGCATCAAGATTGTAGATTTGGATTTGCGGTCTATCACATAGCTCACATAATATTCTGCCTCAATATCTACTGCCTTGCCAACAAGAATCCTGTCAACAATAAAACCTTTGATATCCATGCCTAGAATATTGGCTGCGTGTTTGCGCACCTCCACTTCATCTTTTGCAAGTTTCACTCCTCCCGCTTTTCCGCGTCCACCTGTGTGCACCTGTGCTTTCACTACTACCAGTGGTGTATCCAAATCCTGGTAAGCTTTTACTGCATCGTTCACGTCTCTGCAAAGGAATGACTTCTCAACCGGAATGCCGTATGAGGCAAACAAATCCCTTGCCTGATATTCATGAATTTTCATGGGCTGTTTTTTATTTTAAATGTTAGTATTAATTGTTGATTTCGTAAATGTATAAATATTTTATTTATCAATGAAAAATTCACTTGAATTTCTTTTTTACTATCGCATATAATAATAAATGTGATATAGATTAAAAAAACATAGATACATGTCTGTTGTTTAACATAAGTAACCGCTGTTTAGTTTTTTAAAGCCATAGTTTTTTGTTATAGCCACATGCAATCATCTATAAAGTTATTGAAAAAGTATATTGTTTAACCGAAATTTTGTATTTTCGCCACAATTTATAACCTTCCGTTGGCCCGAATACCTAAATTCAATGCCTTGATAGCGGAATCATATTTATTTAAACAAATGGATTTAAACGAAGAAAAAGTCAAAAACTTACCCGAGAATGCTTATCGGGAACTGAAGCCGGGCGAGGAGTATCAGCCGGTATTTCCGCCTGAGAAAACGTTGGTCGAAACCACTAGATGGTCGGTTGGTATGGGATTGTTAATGGCCGTAATATTCTCGGCTGCTGCGGCTTACTCTGGCCTTAAGATTGGTCAGGTTTTTGAAGCTGCTATCCCAATCTCTATTATTGCAGTGGGTGCCTCTGCTGCTTTTAAGAAAAAAAATGCTCTTGCTCAAAATGTGATTATCCAATCTATTGGTTCTTCATCTGGTGTGATTGTGGCAGGTGCTGTTTTCACTATTCCTGGATTATACATTTTGCAAGCCAAATATCCTGAGATGCAAATTGATTTTTGGCAAATCTTTTTCTCATCTCTTTTTGGTGGATTCTTAGGGATTCTGTTTCTTATTCCGTTTAGGAAGTATTTTGTGAAGGATATGCATGGCAAGCTTCCATTTCCTGAAGCTACCGCTACTACTGAAATATTGATGACTGGAGAGAAGGGTGGTAATCAAGCCAAACTTCTTGTTACGAGTGGTCTGATAGGTGGACTATTTGATTTCTGCTTCTCTGCTTTCCGTCTTTGGAGCGAGGAGGTAACAACACGTATTATTCCCGCTGGGGCTATGCTTGCCGAAAAGTTTAAGATGGTATTTAAGTTTAATATTAGTGCCCTTATTTTTAGTTTTGGATATTTAGTGGGGCTTCGTTTTGCTGTTATTATCACTGTCGGTTCGCTTTTGTCGTGGTTAGTATTTATTCCACTTGTAAATGAAATAGGTGTGCTTGCAGCTGCTGCAGGCGATGGGGTTAATCCATTTGCACTTATGTCGGCCGAAGAGATTTTTGCCACATATGTTCGCCCCATAGGTATTGGTGCTATCGCCATGGCGGGTATCATTGGTATTATCAAATCGTCGGGTGTGATAGGTGATGCATTTAAACTGGCTGTAAAGAAAAAGGGACCTGCTCACGAAAATCCCGTTTCAGAGAAGAGAACTCAGCGCGATCTTAAGATGTCGTTCGTTATGTTGTTTATCTTTTTAACTCTCATTGCAGTATTTATTTTCCTACTTATTGGAGTTAAGGTTACACTACTACAAGCAATTGTTGCCTTAGTTACTATCACCGTTATTTCGTTCCTGTTTACTACGGTTGCAGCTAATGCTATTGCTATTGTGGGCTCAAACCCGGTGTCGGGTATGACTTTGATGACACTGATTCTTTCTTCAGTTATTCTTGTGTCGGTTGGCCTTAGCGGATGGCAAGGTATGGTGAGTGGATTGATAATTGGTGGTATTGTGTGTACTGCTCTATCTATGGCTGGTGGTTTTGTAACTGACCTTAAAATTGGTTATTGGATTGGAACAACTCCAGCAAAACAGCAATCATATAAGTTTTTAGGAACTCTTGTTTCGGCTGCTACCGTTGGTGCAGTTATCTTTATTCTTAATGAGGCATATGGATTTGTTGCAACAGAAACTCATCCTAACCCAATGACTGCACCTCAAGCCAATGCGATGGCTGCCATTATCGAGCCATTGATGTCGGGTAGTGGTGCCCCATGGATGTTGTTGGCTATTGGTGCTGTGATGGCTGTGTTGGTAAACTGGCTAAACATTTCTCCACTTGCGTTTGCGCTTGGTATGTTTATTCCACTTCCACTTAATACTCCTCTTATTGTTGGCGGTTTGTTAAATCACTGGGTAAATAAGAGCACAAAAGATAAGGAGCTAAATGGAGCTCGTCACCAACGTGCAATACTTATCTCATCAGGATTTATTGCTGGTGCAGCACTCTTTGGTGTGATTGGTGCGCTTATAATTTTCTTAACCGGCAAGGGTGATGTTCTTAACCTTGGCGTGTGGGCCGACCCAACTGGCACTGGTGCGCAGGTTACAGCAATTGTTGCCTTTGTGGCGCTAATCTCATATTTCATTTGGGAAACAAAACGTGCTAAGAAGGAGGACTAATTAGCAGTTCTCATTAATATATATTTAGGCGAGATTCTCCGTGTCGAGGGTCTCGCCTTTTTTAATTTAATAAATTGCTATGTAGGTCAGGTTTCTCTAATGCTTTATTAATTACATCTACGACTCTATTAAAGCTATATCTAAACTCTAAATAAACCTAATAATCAATTTAGTCTTTTAGATATTGTGTAGATACTTTTACCTATCTACCGAGATATATAATCACGTCAACCTTGATTTGAGACAATATTAAAATCATAATTGTTATCAACAAAACCGCAATATCTTTGTTGTAATGTTTGCCTAGTCATATTAAGTGACTGAGCCTTTGATATAATCTTTATCAGAAATAACTATTTATTAATTAACATAAAACGAAGATTACAATGCCTAAAGACCCTTACAAAGTGAAACGAACGCTTCAGATAGGTGGCGAAGATTTCAACTACTACAGTCTTGCTGAGCTTGAAAAGCAAGGATATCCTATTGATAAGCTTCCATTTTCGATTCGTATTTTATTGGAAAATGCTTTGCGAAATTTCGACGACTTTGCAATCACTAAAGAACATATTGAGACATTATTAAACTGGAAGCCTGAAGCCAGCGATTCGGATATTCCGTTTAAACCTGCCAGGGTATTGATGCAGGATTTTACTGGTGTTCCGGCTGTGGTAGATATTGCAGCCCTGCGCGCCGAAGTGGCACGAAAGGGTAAAGACCCAGAAAAAATTAATCCGCTCATTCCGGTTGATTTGGTAATCGACCACTCGGTGCAGGTTGATTTTTTTGGTACCAACTATTCGTACGGCAAAAATATGGAAGAAGAGTATGAGCGTAATATTGAGCGTTATACCTTCCTTAAGTGGGCACAAAAAGCTTTTAACAATTTTAGTGTGGTTCCTCCCGGCATGGGTATTTGCCACCAAGTAAATCTTGAGTATCTTGCTCAGGGTGTAATAGCTAAAGATGGCGAAGTTTTCCCAGATACATTAGTTGGAACCGATAGCCACACACCTATGGTTAATGGTATTGGTGTAGTGGGGTGGGGCGTAGGAGGTATAGAGGCCGAAGCAGCTATTTTAGGTCAGCCTATCTACTTCATTATGCCACAAGTGGTAGGACTGAAACTTACTGGAAAATTACCGCTTGGATCTACAGCTACCGACTTAGTGCTTAATATTGCCTACACATTGCGTAAGCATGGAGTTGTGGGTAAGTTTGTAGAAGTGTTTGGCGATGGACTTGATCACCTATCAGTTCCCGACCGTGCCACAATTGGTAATATGTCGCCTGAGTTTGGTTCAACTATCACTTACTTCCCAATTGATGATAAAACGCTTGACTATATGCGTAAAACAAACCGACCAGAATCGGTTGTTGAGCGTGTAGAGACATACTGCAAAGCAAATAAGCTATGGCGCGAAAATATGGAGGGTATCCAATACTCATCTGTTGTAGAGTTGGATGTTTCGAAAATTGAGCCAACTGTAGCCGGTCCTAAGCGTCCGCAGGATAAAATATTACTTAGAAATCTTAAGCCAAAGTTTATCGAACTTCTAGATAATTCATTTGGTAGAAAATATATCGAACCAGAAGAGAGAGAGTATGAAAAGCAACTTACTCGCTGGAAATCTGAAGGAGGAAATAATCAACCAATCGAACCAACATCTAAAGAGCGTGAGATTACTATAGAGAAAGATGCAAATAAGCTCAAAACGGTATGGATTAATAGAGGCCATGATAAGTTTGAACTCTCAGATGGTTCTATCGTGATTGCTGCAATTACGTCTTGTACCAATACTTCAAATCCATTTGTGATGGTAGGTGCGGGACTTGTGGCTCGCAAGGCACGTGAGCGAGGCATTGATGTGAAGCCTTGGGTTAAAACATCATTAGCTCCGGGATCTAAAGTTGTAACCGACTACCTTGAGAAGGCCGACTTGATGAAAGACTTGGAAGCATTAAGTTTCCACCTTGTAGGTTATGGTTGCACATCGTGTATCGGAAACTCTGGTCCGCTTCCTCCACAAATTGGGAAAGCCATTGATGAGGATGATTTAATTACTGCATCAGTGCTATCAGGCAATAGAAACTTCGAGGCTCGCGTTCACCCTAAAGTGAAGATGAACTTCTTGATGTCGCCAATGCTTGTTGTTGCCTATGCTATTGCAGGGCGTGTGGATATTGACTTACTAAATGAGCCAATTAGCTACGACCGCAACGAGGAACCAGTTTATCTAAAAGATATTTGGCCTACTGATGATGAGATTAATGAAATATTAAGTCGTGTGCTTTCGCCAGCTGACTTTGATAAGAACTATGGCGAAATATTTGAAGGAAACGAAATCTGGAGAAACCTTGAGGTTCCAGAAGATCAAATCTATAAGTGGGATGAAAGCTCTACATATATTAAAGAGATTCCTTTCTTCCATGATATTTCAGAGCAGCCCGAAGAGCTTGAGAATATAGTAGGAGCTAAAGTATTGCTGCACTTAGGTGATAGCATCACTACCGACCATATATCTCCTGCAGGAGCATTTAGTAAAGATTCGGCAGCTGGAAAATATTTGATGGAGCGTGGTGTTAAGCCCGAAAGCTTCAACTCATATGGCTCACGTCGTGGAAACGATGAGGTGATGGTTCGTGGAACTTTTGCTAACGTTAGAATTAAAAACAGACTTGCTAATCGCGAAGGTGGATACACAAGCTATTTGCCAACGGGCGAGGAAATGACTGTTTATGATGCAGCACAAAAGTATAAAGCAGATAAAACTCCTTTGGTAGTGTTGGCTGGTAAAGAGTATGGAAGTGGCTCGTCTCGTGACTGGGCTGCTAAAGGTACTTTCCTACTTGGCATTAAGGCTGTAATAGCTGAAAGCTATGAGCGTATTCACCGTAGCAACTTGATGGACCTTGGTGTATTGCCATTGCAATATAAAGATGGCGAAACAGCCGATATTTTAGGACTAACCGGAAAGGAAACTTTCGATATCACAGGAATTTCTGACGATTTGAAACCACTAAAAGAGGTGGATGTAGTAGCAACTAACGAGAATGGCGAAAAGAAAGTGTTTAAAGCAATCGTTCGTCTCGACTCAGCAATAGAAATAGAATACTATAAGAATCAAGGAATCCTACAATACGTATTACGTCAGTTCTTGAAAGAGAGCTAATCCTCCAACAAACTGGCATTATCAGTTAAGCTGGCCATATCTCGTTTTGTTTGAGATATGGTCAGCTTTTTTATGAACATTAGTCACTTACACTACGTTTAATTAATAGTTGAACATGTTGATTTCTAATTGATTTGACTAAACAATACGATTAGAGGACAACAAATTATTAAAACAATTAAAAAGTAAGATTATGGTAAATGACATTGTGAAAATTAGAGAGTATTTAGGTGATGAACAGGACTACTTACTTAATCACAAATGCGAGACTGTGGATAAAAAAATGATTGCCCATCCTGGTATTAATTACATAGATGAGGTTTTTGGGCCAAGTGATAGAAATGTGCAAACTTTGCGAAGTCTATCTCAGCTTTACAATCATGGGCGACTATCGGGTACTGGATATATGTCAATCTTGCCAGTTGATCAAGGTATCGAGCACACTGCTGGCGCTTCATTTGCACCAAACCCAGTGTATTTTGATCCAGAAAATATAATTAAGCTTGCTATTCTTGGTGGATGTAATGCTGTTGCCACCACATTTGGCGGGCTATCGCTTTATGCACGAAAATATGCCCATAAGATTCCATTCTTAGTGAAAATTAATCATAGTCAGTTGATGACTTATCCTAATAGATACGATCAGGTGATGTATGGTTCTGTAGAAGAGGCTTGGAACTTAGGTGCAGTGGCAGTAGGGGCTACAATCTATTTTGGATCTGCCGAGGAGGATCGCCAACTTCAGGAAGTTGCAGCAGCATTCGAAATGGCTCATAGTTTGGGGATGGCTACTGTTCTTTGGTGCTACACACGAAATGATGCCTTCAAGACATCTAATAAAGATTATCATGCTGCTGCCGACCTTACAGGGCAAGCCAACTATATAGGAGCTACCATTAAGGCTGATATTATAAAGCAAAAGCTTCCCGATACCAATGGAGGATTCCGTGATATCAAGTTTGGTAAAACACATCCAGATATGTATGATAAGCTAACCACTGACCACCCAATTGACTTGTGTAGATATCAAGTAGCAAATAACTATATGGGTAGGATAGGACTAATTAATTCGGGTGGTGCATCGGGCGATAATGATTTTGCTGATGCAGTTCGCACAGCGGTAATAAATAAACGAGCAGGCGGAACAGGTTTGATATCTGGTCGCAAGGCATTCCAACGCCCTATGGATGATGGAATCAAACTGCTCAATCTAATTCAAGATGTATATCTATGTCCTGATATTGATATTGCATAAATCAGTTTAAATATCACTCCAAAGAGAGCTAATTGTCTATTCGGACAATTAGCTCTCTTTTGTTTAAACCAATTCTGATTTTATTTGTTATAATTACAGCAAATGAAGCGGATATGCTTTAGGTTCATATCTTAGGTTGTCAGGACACATTGCCTATATTTTATTTGATAGACACGCCCTCCCATCCAATAGTAGATAACAACTATTTATAAATATAACATTTTAAAAATTCATATTATGAGCAATAATTTATATCCTCCTTATACATACGATAGAGAGAAGAAAAGAAACGAATTGGCTCCCGAACAGGCTGAAGCTTGGAAGAACTTTAGCGATACGGTATTTAAAGCGGGTGCTTTGGATGCAAAAACAAAACAACTTATAGCAGTAGCAGTAGCCCACGTCACTCAGTGTCCATATTGCATACGCGGACATATTCCGGATGCTTTAAAAGCTGGTGCATCTAAAGAGGAGATAATGGAGGCTATATGGGTAGCTGCCGAAATGCGTGCAGGTGGTGCCACAGCTCACACAATGGTAGCCATGGGAGCAATAGAAGAATACGAAAGCTCAGAAAATAAGTTTAAATAATTAATTCATTTAACAATCAATTTTATAATAAAACAAATGAGCAAAAAACGTTTAGATTATGCTACTGTAGCACCGAAATCATTGCGAGGCATGTTAGAACTTGAGAAATTTGTACATAGTTCTGAAATGGAACATTGCCTTTTTGAACTTGTGAAAATGAGAGTTTCACAAATCAATAGATGTGCATACTGTTTAGATATGCACTCGAAAGATGCACGTAAGGCTGGAGAAACAGAGCAACGTCTGTATGGATTATCAGCATGGCGCGAGGCTCCATTTTATAGCGAGCGCGAAAGAGCAGCACTTGAATGGGCAGAAGAGTTGACTTTGCTTCCACAAAGCGAAGTGGGTGACGAGCTTTATGAAAAAATGCTGCAACACTTTACTGAAGAGGAATTAGTTACACTTACTATGGCCATTGTTGCAATCAACGGATGGAATAGACTGGGTGTTGGATTTAGAGCAGAGGCTGGCACTTACGAACCAAAATAAAGAAAACATAGGTTTCCAATAGTTTTCTATAAAGCAAGAGAGCAACACCCAATTGGGCATTGCTCTCTTCTTTTATTTAATATTGTTGGTAAGTATATCTTACTTTAGTTCTTTAACTCTAATGTTCTTAAACTTCACCACCGAGCCATGACCAAGAAAACCAATATGTCCAGACTTATTTAATAATCCAGGATGATCCTTTCCGTCAATAGTTCCATTTTTTGAAGCGTCGCGTAGGTTGCCGTCAACAATTACTTCACCATTAAGAGTGATTTTGATGTTATCGCCATTTGCTACAACCTCTTGATAGTTCCATTCGCCCATTGGCTTTAAGTGTCCGCGCTTAGCAGGTATCACCCCATAAACAGAACCATGATATTGATACTCCTCCAAATCTTTATAGATAGGTGCATCATCATCTAATATTTGCAACTCCATGCCCACATAAGCGGCATCTCCCTCCATTGGTGTGCGAATGCCAAGACCATTGTTAGCACCAGGTGTCAACATAAACTCGAAGCGGAAAACGAAGTTGTCAAACTCATCCTTAGTATATAGATTGCCGCCAAAACTTTTAGTTGGGCGCATCACAATATTTCCATCCTCAAGGATATACTCCTCTGTATTGCCAGTCCACTCGTGCATATTGGTCCCATCAAACAACACTCTGTAACCCTCTTTTTTCTCTTCGGCAGATAATTCGAAAGGCTCAGTGCGCTCAATCTCCTTGATAAAGATATCGCGATATGCCACCTTGCTACCATGTGCTTGAAGTTCAATTTGCTCAATAGGGAAGATTGGTTGTTTTCTGTCCCAGAAGTTTTCTAACATCACATTGTCAGTAACCAGCTCATCATTTAGCCATACCCACACACGGTCTCCAATCATTTTGATTCGGAATGTATTCCATTCGCCCACCTTCTGATCGGCAACTTTTAGTGGTTTGCTCTCATTCTTGATATTATTGTATAATCCTCCCGAACCAACTTGAGCACCAACATCTACACGAGCAGTGTCCCAAATCTGAACCTGAGGAGTGCCACGTAAGTAAATACCAGCATCGGGCTCAGGACCAGGATACATTTTCCAGTCAACAAGCATTTCAAAATCACCATATTGTTTCTCCGTGCAAAGGTTGTCAAACCCTTTACCATCGAAAATGATAAGACCATCTTCAACCTTCCAGTCCAAGTTCATCTGCTTGTTAGCTTTCTCTTGTGCCGCCGCCAATTGCTTAGCAGTCATCTTGGCTCTTGCAATTGGATTTGCAACCAAACCCTTCCAGCCATCTAAGTTCTTGCCATTAAATATTGAAACAAAACCACCCTCTTGTGGATTTTCAGCCAAGAACTTATCAATGTTCTGACGTTGGTATCCAGCATCCGGATTGTTTAGAGTTTTGCTTACTTTCTTAAGAATATTAGTAGTCTCCTCGCCAGCAAACTGAGGATTGTTTGTTCCAATATTCATAGCCGCTTGTGCTGCACTTTCGCTCAGTGCAGCATTATCCATAAATGGAGCCACATAAAGCATAGCTTGATACAATCCAGTGTTACCAATCAAACGAAGAATATTGTTTTTCTGAACATCTGTTTTTGCAAGCCCCATAGCCTCACGAAGGTATAGATACTTAACCGCACCAGTTTGATTTGAAGAAGCAACCTTTTGAATAATAGCATCAACCGCCTCAGAAACTGTGTTTGAGTCATTGCTTGCACGAGCAATATCTAAAATAGGATAAACACCATCAAAGGTTTTCCATTGCTTAAGAGCATCAAAGGCAGCTTTTTTGTTAGCACCCGTCTCCGAATTATATGCACCTATAAGTGCCTCCATAGCCTCAGCCGACTGGCTATTTGCCAATGCCGGATAGTATAGATGTTTCTTATCTGTGCTAATCATCTTCTCAGCCACCACTTTCATTTGTTCCGCCTGAGTCATTGATGATAATACCGAGTTGATAGCAGTTTGAATAGCAGGAACGTACTGGCTATCCGATTGCTCAAGCAAATTAAATAAGTCATCAATATTATCAGCCGATGCAACATCCTTAAGAGTATTTGCAGCCTCAGCCTTCACCACTTCGTTGTCCGAAAACATTTGATTGTAAACCAAGTTGTACTGGCTATCCATCTTTCTGTTCGACATAAGTTGCAATGCTGCAATCTTACCATCATTATCCGATTCCTCAAACACCGATGCAAGGGTGTAAGACATATCTCCGCTGTATGAGTTAAGCGCATTTTGTGCAAGAGCTACCGATTCCGCATTGCCACTTTTTAGCATACCCGCTAATGGAAGCATAGCCTCCTCAGTGCCAATATTAATTAATGAAGTAACGGCAGCTTTTTGAACTTCACTGTTAGGCGATTTCAAGAAGCCAGAAACCAGCGAAGTAGCCGAACCCATATTTTGTTTGCCAATCCAGTAAAGGATAGCTGCTTGCACAGCAGGAGATGATTTTGGCTTTAATGATTTCAATATTGTAGCAGTAGCCTTAGGGTTTTTCTTAAAGTCGTATAAACTAAAAAGATTATTCATCAAGTTTACATCACCACTTTTCATAGCACTCTTTAGTAGCTTATCAGCATTCTTTGATGATCCTGAAGCCATTGCAATTTCAGCTGCAGCAATCTTCAAATCAGCCTTATTGCTCTTGTCTGCAACTTTTAGTAGCGACATAGCCTCTTTCTCTGCCAGTTTAGCATCAGTCTTAGTTATATTTTTAAGTACTGAAATATATGCCGAAGTAGCATTAGCCTTACCATAAGCCCAATTATCATTTTGAGCATCCTTCTTTAGTAATGAAAGAGCATTCTTGGTTCCAATATTTGCCAATCCATTATAAGCCACTTTTCTTAAATCCTCCGAAGGGTTTTCGCTAAGTAGGTTAATAAAAACTGCTTCCGCCTCTGGATATTTGGCTTGTGCCACAGCATTAGCAAGCACTAATTTCAAATCCTCAGTGTCGGCTTTAGTAAGCTCCGACAAGAGCAGTTGCTTTGCATCTTCACTTCCAATTTGTGCCAGAGCCTGAGTTGCAGGTCCAGCAAGGCGACTATCATTTACAAAAACCGAAAGTGCTGGCACATTGCTATTATCCCCAATTTTCTCAATCTGACGAATAATCATCGCCTTGTTCTCATTATGAATTGATTGAGTAAGAGCCTTCTCGTATGCCTCTAAAGCCTCTTTGCGCTTAGCATCATCGTTTGCCACATAGTTGGTCCACCCACTTATAGCATAATCCAAAGCCTCGTTGGTTTTGTTGCCCGGGTCATTTAGCTGCCCAATCAAATATAGCAACCCATCCGCACCGGTTGAGGTAAGGTCTGCCATCATCTTATTATATTCAGGCTGAGTTTGCGCCGGCAGTTGCGCCAAAACATCAGCAATAATGGTAGAGCTACTCCTGTTTTGTGGTGTTTGCCCTATCGACAAGCCAACCACTATGAAGAGAGCTACCAACGTTGTGATATATCTATTTATATGTTTCATTTTAAATATTCAGTTTTATTTAATGGTTTAGATATTCCAAGGAGCACGCATAGTTTGATAAACTAATCTGTTAGCCTCCGGATCATTTATAAATTCCTGTTTCACTGGGTCGAAGTGCAAAGTGCGGTTAAGCTGCAAAGCCACAAGACCCATATTAACAACTGTGCACGAGTGATGCCCATTAATTTCATTAAGTGCAAACTTCTGACGAGTGCGAATCGACTCCAAGAAATCAGTGTTTTGCTCTTTAGGCTCTGGATAATCAGCCAGTTTCTTTTCCCAATTCGGAATATCGCAAACAAAGTTTTTATAAACATTTCCTTTAGGACCTGCAATGTATGGAGTGCCAGGCGTACCATAATCGCCACCCCATAATACAATTTCGCAACCATCCTCGTAGGTGTAAGTAATAGATCTCCATGTGCCCACTGCATCAGGGTGTTGTTGTGGAGCATCCACTTCCACCTTCACAGGGCTCGTGTTGTCCTTGCCAAGTAGATACTGCACAGGATCGATATAGTGTTGCCCCATATCCCCTAAGCCACCACCATCATAATCCCAATATCCACGGAATGTAGAGTGAACACGGTGTGCATTGTATGGTTTGTATGGCGCAGGTCCCAACCACATATCGTAGTCCAATTCATCGGGCACTTGTTGCGGCTCAAGATGATCTTTTCCTACCCAATAAAACTTCCAGTCGAAACCGGTGTGTTTGCTAATGGTTACCTTTAGTGGCCAACCAAGCATACCGCTATCGATAAGTTTTTTAAGAGGTTTCACAGGCGTGCCTAATCCATAAAATGGGTCCTTGAAGCGGAACCACGTATTAAGACGGAAAATGTTTCCATGCTGCTTCACCGCCTCCATCACACGCTTTCCTTCGCCAATAGTTCTTGTCATCGGCTTCTCGCAAAAGATATCCTTGCCAGCCTTTGCTGCCTCCACAGCCATCAAGCCATGCCAGTGGGGTGGGGTAGCAATATGCACTATATCCACATTCTTGTCAAGAATCAAATCGCGGAAATCATGATAAAGGTTGATATTATCCTTCACCAATGATGCTGCCTGATTGAGATGGTTTTTATCCACATCGCACATTGCCACCACTCGTGTATTATCGTACGAGATGTGGCCACGTCCCATGCTTCCCACTCCAATAATTCCTTTAGTCAACTCATCGCTTGGGGCAATCATGCCTCTTCCTAGCACATTGCGCGGAACGATGGTAAGGAGCGAAACTCCTCCTAATGTTTTTAGAAAATCTCTTCTGGTTGTCATTGTATTAATTATAAAATGAATTGTATTTAATTTTCATTTCGACAAAAATAACTCTTTTCAATAATCATTTGTCTATAGTTCTAAGAAATTGTTTGTCTATTCGTTAATATACCTCAATGTTCGACATCACAATCTCTGCCTTTGAGTCTTGAATATGTATTCTTACTTTACTTGTTTCCAGTGACTCCACTTTTGCAATTCGCTTATATCCAATAGTTGTGCCGATGTATATTTGTTGCCAATTGCCATCACTGTCTTGTGCTTCAATGCTAAATTGCTTTACTCTTTGTCCCAGCTTGATATACTCTTGCATTAATATGTACGAAATCAACTTAGGCTCATTAAAATCAATATCGATAGTTGCCGAGGTTACTCCATCGTCAGTTGCCCAATACGAATTTTTATCCTGATTGATAAGATTAGTTGCTGCAAACTTGTTAGCCTTTCCTCTCGTGTTCGAAGTTGAAACCTTGGCATCAGCTATTAGATTATTTGCAAATGTTTTATCAAGCAATTCTCTGAAGCCTTTAAGAGACTCAACATCATTTTCATGAATCAATCCGCGTCTGTCTGGTGGCATATTTAGTAGTAGCACCGAGCCGCGCCCCACTGATGTTAAGTAAATATCGAGCAACTGCTCCGGTGTTTTTACCTTCTCATCTTCATGTTCGTGATAAAACCATCCTGGCCTGATTG
>CAYTQG010000014.1:22839-40961 GCA_964439965.1 uncultured Proteiniphilum sp. | reverse complement strand
CACGTATTTTTATCCCGTGCCGGGATTGAGCAAAATAATTCTGGGAAAAATGAATCTCTTTTAAAATAAATATGGCATTATTTAATCTTAAAACTTAGAAAAGGATTACATAAAGTAGTGCTACAAAATGGTATTAAGGATACAAAAGGGCACAAAAAAAGCACTCACATTTTACCGTTAAGTGCTTGATTTTGTATCAGTCGGGATGACAAGATTCGAACTTGCGACCCCACGCCCCCCAGACGTGTACTCTAAACCGGACTGAGCTACATCCCGAAATTTTTACGAGTGCAAAGATAATCCTTATTTTCAATCTAACAAAACATATTAGATACAAACATTTTATAGTGTTATCACTTTGAATGTTAATTTTTTATTCGTTTATTTGCATTCTCAAATATTATAAATAACAATATACATGGTATTTACAGCCAAACAAATCGCCAAATTTCTCAAAGGGGAGGTAATAGGCAATCCAGAGGTTACAGTTAATAACTTCGCTAAGATAGAAGAAGGAAAACCTCAAACAATTACTTTTCTAGCAAATCCAAAATATACTCATTACATATATGAAACCAAAGCAGATATAGTTTTGGTAAACAATGATTTTGTGGCCGAAAAAGAGATATCTGCCACATTAATTAAAGTACCAAATGCATATGCAGCATTAGCGTCGCTTTTGGAAATGGTAGATAGCCAAACGCCTACAAAATCGGGAATAGAAAACATGTCATACATTTCCGATAGTGCAAAAGTAGGCAACAACATATACGTAGGTGCATTTGCATATATTGGTGATAATGCTGAGGTGGGCGATAATTCTAAAATATATCCACAGGTGTATATCGGCGATAATGTTAAAATTGGCAACAATGTAATTATCTATTCAGGTGCAAAAATATATAGCAACTGCCAGATTGGCGATAACGCCATCATTCATGCAGGGGCGGTAATCGGATCAGATGGTTTTGGATATAGCGAAGTAAGCGGTGTTTATAGCAAAATACCACAAATGGGAAATGTGATAATTGAAAACAACGTTGAAATTGGCGCCAACACTACCGTAGATAGAGCTGTAATGGGATCAACGATTATAAGAGAAGGGGTGAAGCTTGACAATTTGATAATGATAGCTCACAACAGCGAGATTGGAAACAATACAGTTATGGCTGCTCAAGCGGGAGTGGCAGGATCTACAAAAATTGGTGACAATTGTGTGCTCGGCGGACAAGTTGGAATTGGTGGTCACATCAAAATAGGTGATCGCACTCAAGTAGCAGCCCAATCGGGCATTATAAGCAACACTCCTGCAGACTCTAAACTAATGGGGTCGCCCGCATTTGAAATTAAGAATCATCTTAAGTCAACAATTATTCAGCCAAAGCTTCCAGAAATGTATCGTCAAATTTCGGCATTAGAAAGAGAACTTGCTGAAATCAAAAAGCTATTAAGCGAGAAATAACGTTTGGCTTTTTACTAAAAAACTATAAGATAGGCATACTATATTCGTTTTGAAATACAAATGATAGTATCTTTGCCAAAAGGTCATCCATATAAATATATTAGAATGGTGAAACAAAGAACTTTAAAACAGAGCTTTACACTCAAAGGTCAGGGTCTTCACACTGGTCACAAAATAGAGATAACATTCAACCCAGCTCCAGTTGATTTTGGATATAAAATAAAAAGGGTTGATTTAGAAGAACAGCCAATCATAGATGCATTGGCCGAAAACGTTGTGAACACCCAACGTGGCACTGTGCTAGCAAACAAAGATGTAACTGTTAGTACAGTTGAGCATGCATTTTCAGCACTATACGCATATGGCATCGATAACTGCCTGGTAGAGGTAAATGCCCCCGAGTTTCCAATTTTAGATGGAAGCGCTATCGAATATATCAATAAGATTGAAGAGGTAGGGATAGAAGTACAAGATAAGGATAAAGACATATTTGTGGTAAGAAACAAAATGGAGGTTTATGATCCAGAAACTGGCTCAAAACTCACATTACTGCCAGATGATTGTTTTTGTATAAATTCGAGTATCGAGTTCGATTCCCAATATATCCCAAATCAGTATGCAAGTATCGAATCGCTTAACGAGTTTAAGAGCGAGATAGCTCCTGCCAGAACATTTGTATTTGTAAGAGAATTACAAAAGCTTCGCGAACTGGGACTTATTAAAGGTGGAAATCTTGATAATGCAATAGTTATTTACGAGCGCAAGCTACCACAAGAAGAGCTAAACGAAATAGCAGATGCACTTAATGTTCCGCACGTAGATTCTAATCATTTGGGATATCTAAACAAGAGACAACTATCGTTCCCCAACGAACCCGCACGCCACAAGATACTCGATATCGTAGGCGATATGTCGCTTGTGGGCAAACCAATACAAGGTAGAATAATTGCTACAAGACCAGGGCACAAAATAAATAACAAATTGGCGCGTCTTGTCCGCAAAGAGATAAAAAACAAAAATCGAATACCATATTACGACCCTACTAAGGACCCAATAATGGACATCAATAGAATAAAAGAACTATTGCCGCACCGATATCCAATCTTAATGGTGGATAAAATTATTGACAAAACAGACAAATGCATCGTAGGGGTAAAAAACGTTACCAACAACGAGCACTTTTTCACTGGCCATTTCCCCGAAGAGCCAGTAATGCCAGGAGTTTTACAAATTGAGGCTATGGCCCAAACTGGTGGACTGCTTGTGCTTTCGGGATTGGATGAGCCAGAAAGATACTCAACCTACTTTTTAATGATAGATGGAGTAAAGTTTAGAAATAAGGTAGTACCAGGAGATACTGTAATCTTCAAGGTTGAGATGACAAGCGAACTTCGTCGTGGCATTGCCACAATGAGGGGTGTTGCATTTGTGGGCAATAAGATTGTATCAGAAGCTCACTTCACGGCTCAAATTATAAAAAACAGATAAACCACACAATTAATAAAACCTATATGAGTACTATTTCTCCACTCGCTTTCGTACATCCGGAAGCACAATTAGGCAATAACGTCATCGTAGAGCCATTTGCATACGTTGACAAAAACGTGATTATAGGCGACAACACCGTTGTGATGCCAAATGCAACTATCTTGTCTGGAGCAAGAATAGGAGCCAACTGCACCATCTTCCCAAATGCAACTATCTCGGCAATTCCGCAAGATTTAAAATTTGCAGGAGAAGAGACAGTGGCTATAATAGGAGACAATACAACTGTAAGAGAAAGCGTTACGGTTAATAGAGGAACAGCATCAAGAGGCTCCACCGAGGTGGGCAACAACTGCCTACTGATGGCTTATAGCCACGTAGCACATGATTGCGTGTTGAAAGACTTTGTTATTCTTGGAAACAGCACACAACTAGCAGGCGAGGTTGAAATAGATGACTATGCAATCATAAGCGGCGGCACATTGGCTCATCAGTTTACCAGAATTGGTGCTCACACAATGATTCAGGGTGGCTCAAAAATACCTAAAGATATTCCTCCATATACAATGGTAGGGCGCGAACCTCTTACATATGTTGGTCTCAACTTTGTGGGCCTACGCCGTAGAGGATTTAGTAGTGAAACAATCAATCTGATTCAAGACACTTACAGATATATCTATCTATCGGGTCTAAATACTACTCAAGCATTAGAAAAGATAGAAGAGGAACTACCAGAAACTGAAGAGATACGAAATATTGTCAACTTCATAAGAAGTTCTTTGAGAGGGATTATCCGTGGAAACATGGATGGATGAAGTATCACAACAGATTAAACTGAATGAAAAATATTATACTTCCGGCAGAGTGGCATCGTCAGTCTGCCGTTATGATAACTTGGCCTCATGCCAATTCTGATTGGGCTGACATTCTAGATGAGGTTACCGATTGTTATATCTCATTATCAAAAGAGATAACAAAGCGACAAAAGCTTATCATTGTTTGTAAAAACAAGAATGAGGTGTTGCAACACTTCTCAGATGATGAGAAAAATAATATTACAACTAAGCAAATTGATAGTAACGACACTTGGGCTAGAGACCATGGTCCGATATCTCTATTTATTGACAACCAACCCGCTATATTTGACTTTGGTTTTAATGGATGGGGATTAAAGTTTGCTTCAAACCTCGATAATCAGATCACAACTGAGCTGTTCGACAAGCAGCTATTCAACGAAAATGTATTGTATCGGAACAAGCAAAACTTTATTCTTGAAGGTGGAGCAATAGAATCGGATGGAGAAGGAACACTTCTCACCACCTCGCAATGTCTATTAGCACCTAATAGAAATCAACCAATGACGCAAAATGAGATTGAGGATTATCTTATCAAAACATTTGGGCTGAAAAGAGTTTTATGGCTAAATCACGGCTATCTTGCGGGCGACGACACCGACAGTCACATAGATACGTTGGCTAGGCTTTGTGATACTGAAACTATTGCATACGTGGCATGTAATGACAAGAATGACGAGCACTACGAAGAGCTTAAAAAAATGGAGGAAGAACTTATCTCTTTCAAAACAATCAAAGGAAAACCATATAAGTTAGTTCCATTACCTATGGCCGACGAGGTGATATACGAGGGATTGAGACTACCAGCAACGTATGCAAACTTTTTAATTATGAACGATGCTGTGTTGATGCCAGAATATGGTACCGATAAAGATGATATTGCAAAAAAACAGCTACAAATTGCATTTCCAAAACATGAAGTAATTGGCGTAAATTGCACCCCCTTAATAAAGCAACACGGCTCATTGCATTGCATCACAATGCAAATACCCGAAGGATTTATCAAAAGTTAAACTTGATACGGATTATAAACCTTTGTGCTACAATTCAATCTAACATTTCTAATCAATCACTATAGTTATTTTAATATTTAATCATAATGAAAGTAGGAATCATTCAACAATCAAATACAGCAGATCGTGAAGCTAATGTGGCTAAACTATCTACCAAAATCAAAGAACTTGCAACACAAGGTGCAGAGCTTATCGTAATGCAAGAACTCCATAATGGCTTATACTTTTGTCAAACCGAAGATACAGACACTTTTGATCAGGCTGAAACAATTCCAGGATATTCAACTGAAGTGTTTGGCAAGATTGCAAAAGAAACTGGCACTGTTATAGTTTTATCTCTATTCGAGAAACGTGCTGCTGGGCTATATCACAACACAGCGGTGGTAATCGAAAAGGATGGAAGTATAGCTGGGATGTATAGAAAAATGCATATACCTGACGACCCTGCTTATTACGAGAAGTTCTACTTCACTCCAGGCGATATGGGCTTCGAGCCAATTGATACATCAGTAGGCCGACTAGGTGTCTTAATTTGTTGGGATCAATGGTATCCTGAGGCAGCGCGACTTATGGCTATGAATGATGCTGAGGTACTTATCTATCCTACTGCCATTGGCTATGAATCGTCCGACACAGATGAGGAGAAAAACCGACAAAGAGAAGCATGGATAACAGTTCAAAGAGGACATTCAGTAGCAAATGGACTTCCCGTTATTTCGGTGAATAGAACCGGCTACGAAGCCGATCCATCTGGGCAAACCAATGGAATTTCTTTTTGGGGTAATAGCTTTGTGTGCGGACCACAAGGTGAGTTTTTGTGGAAAGCAGAAGAAGATGAAACTACTCAGATAGTAGAAATAGATAGAAAGCGAACTGAAAATGTAAGACGCTGGTGGCCATTTTTTAGAGATAGAAGAATAGATGCTTTTGAAGGACTAACAAAGCGATGGGGAAAATAAACTAAGCATCTACCTGATATGAGAATATTACTCATAATAATGTTGCTAATATCGTTAATGATAAGCGATAATATTGTTGCCCAGCAAAAGGGCAAGGCTACATTTTATGCAGATAGGTTTCATGGAAGGAAAACTGCTAGCGGGATACCCTATCATCGCGATAGCCTCACATGTGCACACAGAACATATCCATTTGGTACGATACTAGAGGTTACAAATCCAAGTAATGGTAGGAAAGTTATTGTGGAAGTCACTGATCGTGGTCCCTTTGCACGAGGTAAAATAATAGATTTATCGCATGCGGCAGCTCACAAGCTTGGGATAGCAAGGAAGGGAATAGCCACTGTAGAAATTGCAGAATGGGAATTTATAGAACATTTACCACTGCATATCGACTTTCGAAAACTAAAACTACTTCCCGCATCATATATTCCCGAACGATACATGCATATATATAAAACAACGGAGAGCAACCATTAAATAATCGCTCTCCGTTTTTATTTCTAACTACTTATTCTCATTAGAGAATGAATAAGGAAAATCCTCTTTATTAACACCCCTATTCTTATTGGGTGTGGGCGACATATTAACGTCAATAACAGCGCCATTCATAAGCTCATCATGAGTAATATAGTTTCGGGTGATAGCCTCACCATTTATTTTATACTCATCGATATATCTTGCTGACTTATTATTGTTAGATGCATTAATAGTGATAGTATTGCCATTTTCAAGATGCACCTTCATTTTATCAAACAAAGGAGAGCCAATGATATACTCGTCGCTACCAGGACACACAGGATAGAAACCCATTGCTGAAAAAACAAACCAAGCTGATGTTTGCCCATTATCCTCATCACCACAATAACCATCAGGATTAGGTGTATAAAGTCTATCCATAACCTCACGTGCCCAATATTGAGCTTTCCATGGCTCGCCTGCATAGTTATATAAATATATCATGTGCTGAATAGGCTGATTGCCATGAGCATATTGCCCCATATTCATTATCTGCATCTCCCTAATTTCATGAATTGGGAAACCATAATAGCTATCATCAAATATAGGCGGCATTTTGAAAACAGAATCAAGCATATTCACAAACTCTTTGTTCCCGCCCATCAAGTCGATAAGTCCTTGTGGATCGTGAAAAACAGACCACGTATAGTGCCAACTATTACCCTCGGTAAAAGCATCCCCCCATTTGGTAGGGCTAAAAGGAGATTGAAAGCTACCATCCTTATTTTTACCTCGCATAAGCTTATGCTCAGCCGAATATAAATTTCGATAATTCTGACTACGCTTAGCAAATCTATCTATCTCCTCTTGCGGTCTGTTTAGCTCTTTGGCTAATTTATAAATTGTCCAATCAGCATACGCATACTCTAAAGTACGAGCAGCATTTTCGTGAATACCCACATCATAAGGCACATAGCCCAGAGTGTTGTAATATTCGTGTCCAGCACGGCCAGTTGACGATACAGTAGGATGAACATTTTCGGTGCCATGAAGCATTGCTTCATAAAGTGTTTCAATATCATATCCTCTCAGGCCTTTTAGATAAGCATCTGCAACTATAGAGGCCGAATTATTACCAATCATAATACCTCTATGCCCAGGGCTAGCCCACTCAGGCAAGAAACCACTCTCTTTATAGGTGTTGACTAATCCCTCTTGTATTTCCACATTCATAGAAGGATAAACAACATTGAGCAGAGGAAAGAGGGCACGGAAAGTATCCCAAAAGCCAGTATCGGTGTACATATATCCTGGAAGTACTTCGCCATTATAAGGGCTATAATGCACCACATCACCATCAGAATTAATCTCATAAAACTTACGTGGGAAAAGAGTAGAACGATAAAGCGTTGAATAAAAAATGCGCTTATTATCGATATCATTATCCTCAACTTCAAACTTACCCAGCACCTCGTTCCAAGAGTCGCGTCCCTCTTGTTTCACAACGTCAAACTCTTTGTCAGCAACCTCTTTTAGATTTTGCCAAGCCTGCTCATAACTTATAAAAGAGGATGCTACACGGGCCGAAACCATTTCGCCACGCTTTGTAGAAAAGCCAATAATTGCACCAGCATGATTATCATCAGCCTTAAGTAAATCAGCATCTATCACACCATTCACAACCCCATAATTAAATGAAAAAGGTTTGTCGAAAACAACCACAAAGTAGTTCTTAAAGTTGTCGGGCACACCACTACTATGACGAGTTGTGTAACCGATAACAGCATTTTGTTCTGGTAATATTTCAATTGCTGACCCCTTATCAAAAGCATCAATAGCAACTAGAGCGCTATCCGACTGCGGAAAAGTGAAACGAAAAATAGCAGCACGCTCAGTAGGCGTCACCTCTGTTGTAATATCATAATCAGCAAGATAAACACTATAATAATATGGCTTTGCAACCTCTGCTTTATGAGAAAACCAGCTAGCACGCTCATCCTCATCAAATATCACTTTGTCAACCATAGGCATTATCGAAAACTGTCCATAATCATTCATCCAAGGGCTTGGTTGATGAGTTTGCTTAAAGCCTCTTATCTTATCTGCATCATATCGATACATCCATCCATCACCCATTTTGCCCGTTTGTGGCGACCAAAAGTTCATACCCCATGGGCGAGCTATTGCTGGATAAGTGTTGCCCGTAGATAGCTCAAATTTCGATTGAGTTCCCACAAGAATACTCACATAATCAACAGGATCATTATTATCCGACATCGCAACTGCGGATTGCATACTCACAGTAAGCATCGCAATTAGCAATATTAAATATTCAATTCTCTTCATATCTATTAAATTTTAAATTTCCAACAAATGCATTTTATCTTCACTCTCTAGTTTCAGAATCAACTCACCAAAAAGAGTGTTGACCCATGCAAACCAGCTTCTAGTATATTTATCTGGATTATCCTTATGAAACGACTCATGCATAAAGCCAGTATTAGCGTCAGTATCGCGAAGCATTTTAATGCAAAACTTAATCTCCTCGTCGCTTTTGCTAGTCATAGCCCTCATTATGATACTCATTGGCCATATCATATCATAACCAATGTGTGGACCACCAATACCCTCACCAGCAGTACCCTTAAAGAAGTATGGATTATCACTACTCAACAAATATCTACGTGTATTTCTGTAAATCTCATCATCATCACATTCACTTCCCAAATACGGAATAGCCAAGAGACTAGGAACATTAGCATCATCCATTAAATAATGATTTCCGAAACCATCAACCTCGAAGGCATATATCTGACCGTGATTAGGGTGAGTAGTGATACAATACTTCTTGATTGCAGCATCCACCTCATCAGCAAGATCTTTACACTGTTTTGCAAAATCCAGATCCTTTGTCACCTCTTCCGATATCTCTTTCAGTTGGCGCAGCGATGTAACTGCAAACATATTAGAGGGAACAAGAAAACCAAAAGTTGTAGCATCATCAGATGGGCGGAATGAAGAAACAATCAACCCAACCGGATTCACAGGATTGCCATACCCCACATTGTTTAATGTATCTAGTTGACGATCAGTAACACGCAAAAACATATACGGACCATTGCCATCCTTACGTTGCTGCTCCTTAAATGTACGTAGCACTAGTGCCATTGCATTCTTCCAGTGAGCATCAAAAACAGAAGTATCACCTGTAATTTTCCAATAATTATAAGCAAGGCGAATAGGATAACAAAGCGAATCTATCTCCCATTTCCTCTCATAAACCATAGGTGTCATTTTAGTAACATCACTCATCCATCTACCTGCTGGATTTGGAGTAGGGTTGAACGCATTAGCATAAGGATCAATAACTATACATTGCGATTGTCTATTAATCAATCCTGCTACCATCTTTTGCAGCTTCTCATCCTCCTTCAGCAAGGGCAAATATGGCCACACCTGCGCCGATGAGTCTCGCAACCACATAGCATTGATATCACCAGTTATTACAAACGTATCAGGTTTACCATTTTTCATACTGTGTCTCACAGTAGTATCCAATGTGTTAGGAAAACAATTCTCGAACATCCACGCCAACTTCTCATCCTTAATCTTTGGTTTCACACGAGAAATTGTTTTTTCCACCGCTTCCGATACGAATGATCGCTTTGATTTGGATGGCCTATTAGATTTATATTGACTAACACTGGCAGTGCTTGCCAAACTCGAAGCCGCCTTAGCTGGGTTAACAGCCAAAACAGTGAGTCCTAAAGCACTTTTTTTGATAAAACTTCTTCTTGAATTCATATATCTCTTTTTCATTTTTGTTGTTCAAATATAAAAAGCATAATATAATGCATTCCATTTCAATCTCAAACAAATGGATAATATACACTTATATAAAAAGAGCACACAGTCTGTCATACTTCCCAATGATTCTTATTTTTATATTTACTATGCATATAATTTAAAGAATAAAGAACAATGACAAGCTGTGTGCCCCATTTATTTAAAGATTGACCGCTAAACTTATTGAGAGAAATTTATAGGCAATTTTTTTCTGAAACCCTCTTTGAAACACATCAATGTTTCGGTACGTGATAATCCTAGTGGCTGCAACTCTGAATGAATAATACGCAATAAATCTTTATTGTTTTTTGCATAAACCTTAATCAACAGATCATACTCACCAGTAGTATAATAGCACTCTATAACCTCAGGTATCTTCTCAAGCTTTTTCACTACATCATCATACGCCATAGGCGAATTGAGATATAAACCAACGTAAGCGCAAGTTTCGTATCCTATTTTTTCTGGATCGAGTACAAACTCAGAACCCTTGATAACACCTGCGTTAGTTAGCTTCTGAACTCGCTGATGAATAGCAGCACCCGAAACTCCACATTCGCGAGCAACCTCAAGAAAAGGGGTTCGAGCGTTATTGATAATTTGTTTCAAAATCTTCTCGTCAAGTTCGTCTAAATCATGATACATCATAGTTATACTTTTAATTTGTTAGTTAAACGCTAATTTTTCCACAAAAATAAAAAAAATAACGTTCAAAAACATCACAAAAAAAGTATTTTATTACTTAACCACTTCTTTGAGTGCAATATAAGCCATTGCGCCCATGGCAGTTTTTAGAGCCTGCTCATCTATCAAAAAGGTTGGAGAATGTAGTTTTCCACAATTGTTATCTTTATTATTCACGCCAAATCTATAAAAACAAGATGGATAAATCTGAGTGTAGAAACCAAAATCTTCGGCAGTCATCCGCTGAGGGTATTCGCTAACATTATCTACGCCAAGGTACTCTACTGCATTATCTCTTGCCGAAGCAGTAATATCTTCGTGACTTATGGTACAAGGATATCCCGAAGGCATATTAATATCTGCGGTGCAACCATAAGCAGCCACAGTACTATTTATTATTTCAGGAATGAGCGCAAGCATTTTTCTGCGCTCATCTTCATTCATGCACCTTACCGAGCCAGCAAGAGTTACCTCCGACGGGATAACATTAGTGGCACCATTAGCCACAAATTTGCCAAATGATAGAGTCATAGGCTCAAAAGGATTACGCCTACGGCTCACCACCTGCTGCAGTGCAACAATAACATTGGATGCTGCAAGCACAGTATCGTTAAGTTCGTGCGGCAAAGCACCATGTCCGCCCTGCCCTTTCACCACCACATGCACCTCATCTGCCGAAGCCATAACAGTACCCGACTGAAAGCCTATCTTACCGGCAGGCAAATCAACATAAGCATGATGCTTAATAACCAAATCGGGAACGAATTCATCAAACAGTCCATCTTTAAGCATAAGGTCGGCACCACCAGGCGACTTCTCCTCACCCGGTTGGAACACAAATAAAACAGTACCCGAAAATTCTTTTTTAAGGCTATTAATAATCTTAGCCACACCCATTAGGGATGAAGTGTGAGTATCATGTCCACAGGCATGCATCACCCCATCATTTTTAGACTTATACTCAATATTATTTTCCTCTCTCACGGGCAAAGCATCCATATCAGCCACCAAAGCTACCGTATTGCCCACACCCTCAACCTCTCCTTCAATCCATGCTAAAATACCAAACCCACCTATATTAGCCCGATATTTGATTCCCTCTTTATCTAAAAATGAGGCTACATAAAGTGCAGTATTCTCCTCTTCATACGAAAGTTCGGGATGCTGATGAAGATATCTATAGTGCGTTACTACTTCTGAGAAGAACTTTTGCGAAAGAGCTTTTACTGAATCTTTTATCATACTATTGAGTAAACCATTTTATTAATATATTAATTCAAGGCAGCAATTACGGCCTTAATAAAGTCACTTCTTTTTTTCAACAAATCATTGCTATTAGCGTGTGGCCATGCCGCAACTTGAGCTATCACCAGTTTCTTTGCGGGGTTTATATATACCATTTGTCCGAAAATACCCTGAGCAGAATAACTACCATCATCATCGCGCCACCATAAGTATCCATAGCCTCCTCCTTCACCTTGCACTTTGTGAAGTTGTGATGTAGCATCTTTGAGCCACTCATCGGCAAAAATAGACTTGCCATTTATCACTCCACCATCAAGCATCAATTGCCCAAGGCGAGCATAATCGCGAACTGAGGCAGATAGACCACTTCCTCCAATATTCATGCCGCTACACTCGTCGGCCAGCCAATATCCACATTGCTGCATGCCATATGGTTTCCAAATATTTTCGGATAGATATTCAGCCAAACTCATTCCTGTGGCTTTGTGAATAAGAATACCAACTAAATCTGTCTCGCCAGTGCTATAATTCCAATATTTTCCAGGAGTATTAACCTGTTTAAGGGGCTTCATGTATGTTAGAATATGCGCCTCATCGCCCACACACTCCTTTTGATACATTTGAGCCACATCAGAGTTTGCATCTTCATAATCCTCGTTCCATTCAATTCCCGAAGTCATAGTAAGCAACTGACGCACCGTAACTTTGCCATAGTCATACCCCCTTAGTTCGGGAATATATTGTTGCAGCTCATCATCCATGCTTTTTATATCTCCGTTTTTAAGAGCCACCCCCACCAGCATTGATGAAATAGATTTCGCCACCGAGTAGGAAGTCCACAACGTATTTTGATTAATTCCTTCGGCATATTCCTCAAGCACTACTTTACCATTTTGAAGAACTACAATACCACCAATTCTATTTTTATCAATATACGATTTCAATGTTGTATTATTATTCCATTTTGGTTTTATAGTGGCTCCACTATGCAACGAATGTACCGTATGCCCTGCCTCAACAGCAATGCTGGGATAAATGCTTTGCATAATAGGAAAACGTCGCTCCTTTTCGTCTTGCGACCAAAACAAAAGACTTTCAAGTTTTTGCCCCATAGTTTCGCCAGGAATATTTTCCGGCAAATCACGAGCATCTTTAATAGCTACAGGTGTGCATGTTTGCAATTCCACTTGTGCATTAATAATAAACAATGATGCAAACAACAGCACCAATAAACTAAGAAAACGATTTTTGATCATGATTAATCTAAATAATTTTTTATTAAAATGTTACTAAAACCACTTCACACGTGGTTACGACAATAGAACACCTTGTTTTTGCAATTGTTTATACACTCAATGACTATATTATACCGGCACACCTATTGTGCAATTTTGGAAAAATGCCAACTATTTTTGTGCATTCCTATTTTTAGCACTATATTCGCACTCCAAAATAGTAATAAAGAAAAAAATTAAACTACGTATGCAATTAACAGCTAAGCTAATTCAAGTTTTACCACTTCAATCGGGAATGGGCCGCAATGGAGAGTGGAAAAAGCAAGATATAATAGTGGAAACACAAGACCAATACCCAAAAAAGATATGTATTTCGCTTTGGGGTGATAAGTTTAATGGAGTGCCACTAAATGTTGACAGTTTATATAACATAGATTTTGATGTAGAAAGCAGAGAGTACAACGGACGCTGGTACACAGATGTAAAAGCTTGGAGAATAATGGAACAAAACCCCAACCAACCTCAAGCTAGCCCACAAATGCCAGAAGCGCCAGATTTTCCACCATTTGACCCCAACGAGGGAGATGCGGAAGATTTTCCTTTCTAACTATCACAACAATATACACAAAAACGGCTAACTGTTCTTTTATCAGTTAGCCGCTTTTCTTTATATAAAGATTGTACTAATGCGCTATTGCAATTTATGAATCACCAAGCCCGAGCGAAGCTTAGGCTCAAACCAAGTAGTTTTAGGAGGCATAATGTTTCCAGTATCAGCAATATCCATTAATTGTTTCATCGATACAGGATATAAAGCAAATGCAACCTTCATTTCACCACTATCTACACGACGCTCAAGCTCATCTAAGCCACGGATACCACCAACGAAATCAACTCTCTGATCCGTTCTAAGATCCTTAATGCCCAGTAGCTCATCCAATACAAGATTAGAAAGAACCGTCACATCCAGCACTCCTATTGGATCACTATCGTCATATGTACCCTCTTTGGCAGTAAGCGAATACCACTTGCCCGACAAATACATAGAGAAATTGTGAAGCGTGTCAGGTTTGTAAATCTCAGCACCCTTCTCCTCAACCACAAAATTAGCTTTAAGTTTTTCAACAAACTCCTCATCCGACAGGCCATTTAAGTCTTTAACCACACGATTGTAATCGATAATAGTCAATTGATTATCGGGGAAGCAAACCGCCATAAAGTAGTTATACTCCTCATCACCTTTATGATTAGGATTGTTTCGTGCTTTTTCGGCACCCACCAATGCAGCAGCAGCCGAGCGATGATGCCCATCAGCTATATACATAGCAGGGAAAGTAGCAAACACTTCAGTTATTTTATTGATATCTTCAGCATCAGGAATCAGCCAAAAGTGATGCCCCACCCCATCATCCGAAACAAAGTCGTACTCGGCTTCTGTGGTAATAACTCTTGAAACAATTGCATCAATTTCCTCATTGTAGTGATAAGCAAAGAATACGGGCTCAACATTAGCATCGTTCACTCTCACGTGCTTCATTCTGTCCTCTTCTTTATCCTTACGAGTGAGTTCGTGTTTTTTAATTTTCCCAGTCATATAGTCATCTACGTAGGCACACACCACAAGGCCATATTGTGTTTTGCCATTCATCGTTTGACCATACACATAATACATCTCCTGCTCGTCTTGAACAAGCCAACCTTTGTCTTGAAACATTTGGAAGTTTTCGGCAGCCTTGGTGTAAACATCCTCGTCGTGCTCATCTTTGCCAACGGGAAAATCAATTTCGGGCTTAATAATTCGATAAAGTGATTTTTCATTTCCTTCAGCCTCGGCACGTGCCTCTTCTGAATTTAACACATCGTAGGGGCGTGAAGCCACTTGCTTTACATACTTTTGGGGTGGTCTCACCCCTTTAAATGGTTTGATAATTGCCATAATGAAAGATTAAGATTATAAAAATTAATGTACACTTGCAAAAATAGTCTTTTTCTAAAAATAATAACTACAAATGTCATCTTATTTTAAATAAAGTGGTTACATTTACATTGTAAATAAAAATATACACAATACGGAAATGATAGAAATACAAGAGAAAGACATAATAGAAGCAGCGGATAAAGGTATGGACGAGTTTCTGAATGTCTTTACTGATGCATATATAGCAGTGATGGAAGATGGAATGACGGCCGACAATATGGACCGCCTAAATGGCTATCAGCACACGCTGCTTGCATTTAGATATTTTACGGATGAGATTCGTGTAGGTGGCTTTGTACAACTTATCCAAAATGGATACGGAGGATATATATTTGATAATCCCACCGCTCGTGCACTTAGACAGATGGGAGCTCGCGATTTATCAAAAATTCTTTATAAAGCCAAGGAGATATACGATGCCCACCGTGAAGATCTTGAAAAAGAAACCACCGAGGATGAGTTTATGGCCATGTATGAGCAGTATGAGCAATTTGATGAGCTAGAAGAAAAGTATATGGAGATAGAAGAGGAGCAAACCTATATCATTGCACAATATGTGGATGATAATATTGAGGACTTTGCCACCATTATAAAATAGTTTTTTTCGTTCAACAAGGAAAAGGAGCTAAGTGAATAGCAGTATAATATGCATATTCTCTTAGCTCCTTTTTTATTTAAAACTTTTTCAACTCATTCACCAAGAATCCCTTGGTTTTGATACCTACATAGCGTTCCACCTCTTTACCATTTTTAAAAACCACAAGAGTGGGAATACTCTTTATTTGAAGCTTTTGCGCTAGAGCTTGATTTTTTTCAATATCCACTTTGCCTACATGGTAGCTACCGTCACTGCTGGCAGCCACATCGTTCAAAGTTGGCATCATCACTCGGCAAGGAGCGCACCACTCGGCCCAGAAATCGACCAACACAACCTTGTTTCTCAATCTCTGATTGAAATTCTTTTCATTTAATATTAATATGCTTTCGTGCGGATCAGCCAAAGGCATATTTTTGAATTTATGACGTGCATAAACAATTGCTATTATCAGCATAACAACAATTGATGCAACTATTATTAATGCTATTTTCATTATGATATATGTTTTAGAGTTATATAATTATTGATTAATTGTTTATTTCTTTGCCTCTTCAAGTAGTTTGGCAGCCTCGCACATTTCATTGTACCACTCTTCGCCATAAGCACGAATAAGAGGCTCTTTCAGAAACTGATAAATCTTAACACAATGCGTCTTACCCAAAGCAATAGCAGGTTTGCAGATTGACCAACGAGAATAGTTGAGCGCCGTGTAGCCTCTATATTTTTTTACTCTTATAGGATATAGATGGCAGGAGATTGGCTTTCTAACATCTGTTTTGCCTTCGCGATTTGCCTTTTCGATAGCACATTTTGTTACACCATCCTCGTCAACATACGTAAACACACACTCGCGACCATTTATTATTGATGTAACCTGCTCGCCATCGTAATCTTCATACGATATGCCTTGCGACTCGATTAAATCGCGTGCCTGTGGCGACAAATCATCCCATATTATTGGCAAGATAGACTTTATCGGCTCTATCTCTTCGGGCTCGAGTGGTGCACCAGCATCACCCTCCACACAGCACGAGCCTTTGCATTTAGATAAATCGCAAATGAAATGCTCTTCAAATATATCGTCTGATAAAATTATATCTCCTACTTGTATCATAGTTTTTATTATTTTGAATTATTGTAATCTCTTTAAAATTTAAACATCAATAGTATTAGACTTTCCGTACCCTCTATTTTTTGCAAACGAACTAAACAATAGATAAGTAAACAGTAGGCTTACAATAAGTATGATATATGAATACCACTCAAGGGGTCCTTCTTCCATATTCTTAATCATCTGCGAGTCGCCCCAATATAAATTCATTATCACTACGGCAGCATTATTCACAAAGTGATACAGAATGGGCACCCATAAGTTTTTGGTGTAATAGAACATATATCCCAAAATGGCACCCATAAATAGGCGCGGTATGAAGCCAAAAAACTGCAAATGAATAGCACTAAATATAAATGCAGTGAGCCACACAGCTACGTGCGGGTGACCAATCCATCTAACTAGCAGTTGCTGCAAAGCACCTCTAAAGAATACCTCTTCTACTAATGCAGCAGCTAATGCTACGATAATTATGTTGATAGTTACATCACCAAACGAAGTTCCACTGAGGAATCTATCCGTAACATTTCGTGCCGACTCCTCCATACTCCTAAATATAGCCTCGAGGCCCGAGAGCGACTCGGGAAACGAAACACTATTGTTCCACTGAGCCATAATGGATGTGGCAGGAAGTGCCACAATATATGCCAAGACAGCAAATGTAAGGATATTTGCCATATTGCGATCCTTTTTAAATCCCAACATATAGGCTGGACGATTGGTATTAAACTTAAATACCAAGAAGCCGGGCAAAAACAACACAAACAAATCTTGCAATAAAATAGATATTCGCAAGTACCAGATACTACTCTCGGCATCAGGCATAAGCATGCTCATTACCGCTATAATAGTACCAGTGAGAAACGACCCACCAATAGAAAATAAAATTAGTGAAAACACTAATGACTTGCTTGACTTATTTTGCAACATACGCTGATAGCACTTTTTTGAGATGCAAACTTACACAAAAAAATTGTGACTGAGCATGGTGTAGCACAATTGTTGCCCTCTTATAGCATTTACAATTTTGATTTACTCCAAACACTCTTTTTACACCTCAACCCGAATCAAGACTACACTTAAGTATATATGTGCAAACCAAATCGGATTGACAAGCGCAGTTAAAAATTATTTTAGAAGTAAATCCGAACAATTATTATTGCAACAAAATAGTTTGATAACACAAATCGAAT
>CAYTQG010000014.1:0-22739 GCA_964439965.1 uncultured Proteiniphilum sp. | reverse complement strand
ACCAAATGTGGTTTTCGATAAAAAGATGATTTATGTACAAAACCAAATGTGGTTTGACCTTAAAAAAAGTTTTATGTAATAAATCATATTTGGTTTTGCAGAAAAAGTTTTTTCGATGAAACCACATTTAGTTTTGATAAGCACCACCCATCTAGGTGCACTAAGGGGCTAATTATAATTGTCTTATTTTGCAATGTTTAAACAATTATCAATCAAATATCTTTTGTGGTTTAATATATATGCCGTATTTTTGCATGCAATTTTCCAAAATCGGCTTTAAGATTCAAATATGCTGATTTTCATAACAATAACATAGAAATAAGTCAAAATAATAAGTTTAAATGAAGGTATCACTCAACAAAACAGACAACGTAAATGGCATTATAACCATTGAACTAGAACAAGCTGATTATCAATCGAACGTAGATAAAGCACTGAATCAATTCCGCAATCGCGCCGAAATTCCAGGATTTAGAAAAGGAAAAGTTCCAAAAGGAGTTATTCAAAAAATGTATGGTAAGTCAGTTCTTGCTGAAGAAATCAATAAAATGGTTAGCAACGAGCTGTTTAAATATATTCAAGAAAACGACTTGAATATTTTGGGCGAACCATTGCCAAACGAAACTGAGCAAAAAGAGATTGACTTTGACAAAGATGTAGATTTTGAATTCAAATTTGATATTGCTTTGGCACCCGAGTTTGAACTAGCATTTGGCGAAGAGGATGTGGTTAAATACTACAATGTGAAACCTGAAGAGGAGATAATTGAGGAACAACTTAACAGCATCAAGCAAAATGCAGGTTCGTTTAAAACTATAGAAGAAGAGACTGTCGAAACAGACCTACTTAAAGGTGTAATCACTGAGCTTGAAAATGGCGAGCCTAAAGAGGATGGCATCGTTGTTGAGAATGGTATCGTTATGCCTTCGTATATGAAAGATGAAGCAACTAAAGAAAAATTCGTGGCTTCGAAAGCGGGCGATACTGTAACATTTAGTCCTAAAGTAGCGTACGACAACCACGAGTCAGAAATTGCATCTCTACTAAATGTTGACAAAGAAGAGGTAGCAAATATCGATTCTGAGTTCACATTCGAAGTAAAAGAGGTAACTCGCTACGAAGAAGCAGAGCTAAACCAAGAACTATTCGACAAAGTGTTGGGCGAGGGTGTTGTAACATCTGAAGAAGAATTTAAGGGCAAAATTGCAGAATCAATTGTAAGCCAAATCAAACCAGCTGCCGACAACCTATTTAACTCAGAAACACGCAAGTTGATTTTGAGCAAAATGGAAGGCGTTGAGTTTCCAGATGCTTTCTTGAAAAAATGGCTAGTAGTGGCTAACGAAAACAACACTGCCGAAAAAATTGAAGAAGAATACTCACAGATTGTAGAGGATCTAAAATATCATCTTGCTAAAGAGAAAATCGTTAAACTAAACGATATTAAAGTAGAAGAAGATGAAATGCAACAATTTGCTATTGACGTAGCACGTGCTCAGTTTGCACAATACGGAATGAACAACTTGACAAACGACATGCTTGCAAACTATGCTCAAAGCATGTTGCAAGACGAAGCTACATCTAGAAACATGTACGACAGACTTATCGAAAACAAAGTAGGTGAGTGGCTAAAAGGACAGGTAAAACTAAATGAAGAGGAAATCATGTCGAAAGATTTTGAAAAGCTACTTCAAGAAAACGATGCTGAAAATGCTGCTGAAGCAGTAGCCGATGAAATTACAGATGCTATTGAAGAGAGCACTGAAGAATAAATCTGGAAATCCAGAACAAAAACAACTGACGTTTGCATTTCTAATATCTACGTAAGTATAATTGGCATATTATTTGCACATTATATATAGATATAAGATTTACAAACATCATGTCAGCCATAAACTGACACAAAAAAGAAAATGATTATGCAAAATGATTTCAGAAAATATGCAGTAAAGCATCTTGGAATGAGTGGCAATCGCTTAGATGGCTACGCTAATGCTATAAGTGCAAGCTATATTTCGCCTACAATTATAGAGGAGCGTCAGCTTAATGTAGCACAGATGGATGTGTTTTCGCGATTGATGATGGACCGAATTATATTTTTGGGCACTCAAGTAGATGATTATACTGCAAATGTGATTCAAGCACAGCTATTATACTTAGACTCTGCCGACCAAGGCAAGGACATTTCGATATACATCAACTCTCCGGGAGGATCTGTATATGCTGGTTACGGCATATACGATACAATGCAGTTTATAACTAGCGATGTTACCACTATATGTACAGGTGTGGCAGCATCAATGGCAGCTGTACTTTTGGTATCGGGTACTCCCAAAAAGCGATTTGCACTTACACACTCGCGTGTGATGATACACCAACCATTAGGTGGAGTGCAAGGACAGGCTTCGGATATTGAAATCACTGCACGAGAAATAGCAAGAGTAAAACAAGAACTCAACACTATCATATCGACACACACTGGTAAACCAATTGAGGAAGTGGCGCGAGATTCGGATAGAGACTTCTGGATGAGTGCAGCTGAGGCTAAGGAATATGGAATGATTGATGACATATTACTAAAGAAATAGAACTACTTATCACGGAGTTAATCATTTTAACTCCGTGATTTTTAATATTATAAAAAAGAGAATGGCAAAAAAAGTAAACGACGGCAATAAATGTAGTTTTTGTGGCAGATACGAAGATGAGGTTAATATGCTTATATCTGGAGTTTCGGGATATATTTGTGACTCATGCTCGCATCAGGCACATGATATTGTTTTAGAAACACAAAAGAGCAACAAAAAAACACCAGATATCAAATTAGACTCTCTACCCAAACCACGAGAAATAAAAGAGTTTCTTGATCAATATATTATAGGTCAGGATGAGGCTAAGCGCTATATGTCTGTATCGGTATATAATCATTACAAAAGAATATTACAGACAGTGACGAACGACGACGTGGAGATTGAGAAATCTAACATCATCATGGTGGGTGCTACTGGTACGGGCAAAACTCTACTTGCTAAAACAATTGCCAGACTGCTTAAAGTTCCGTTTACTATTGTAGATGCCACAGTGCTTACCGAAGCTGGATACGTGGGTGAAGATATCGAAAGCATACTTACGCGACTACTACAAGTGGCCGATTATGATGTGGATGCAGCCGAGCGCGGTATTGTATTTATCGACGAGATAGATAAAATAGCACGCAAGAGCGATAATCCATCTATCACGCGCGATGTGAGTGGAGAAGGTGTGCAACAAGGGCTATTGAAATTATTGGAGGGCTCGACTGTGAATGTTCCGCCGCAGGGTGGACGTAAGCATCCCGACCAGAAGATGATAGCTGTTAACACCAAAAACATTCTGTTTGTGTGTGGTGGTGCATTTGATGGTATCGAGAAGAAAATTGCACAACGATTAAATACACGTGTAGTAGGATATTCGGCAAGCGCACAAAACAAAAATGTAGATCGTAAAAATTTACTACAGTATATCACTCCAACTGATTTAAAATCATTTGGTTTGATACCTGAGATTATTGGTAGGCTTCCTATCCTTACATATCTAAAGCCTTTGGATAGAGATGCTCTACTAAAAATACTCACCGAGCCAAAAAACTCAATCATAAAGCAGTATGAAAAACTATTTTTGATTGATAATATCAAACTTACATTCGATGACGATGTTCTCGAATATATAGTTGATAAAGCAATAGAGTTTAAATTGGGAGCAAGAGGGCTAAGATCTATAGTGGAGTCAATTATGATTGAAACAATGTTTCACTCTCCATCCGAAGAGATAAGCAAAATCAATATAACGCGCGAATACGCTGAAAGTCAGTTTGAAAAATCAGACATACAACGACTAAGAACAGCTTAGAACTCAATACATATTTGCCATATATTTTTATAATTTAATTATAGAAAGGGGCATCTATAATCTAATTTTCAAAAAAGCTACTTTTAACATTAGGAATTTGTTTTATTAAGGTTTATCATCTATTTTAGCTTTTATATTTTTTGAAATAGATTAGTTTTGAATTATAAAATTCTTTCATACATTTGTAGATACCTAAGAATACAAACAATTTTATAATTCAAAGCGTAAATGCCCCAATATATGGAAATACAAAAAAATCTGAAGAAAGGTTTAAAGCAGTATTTCGGATTCAACTCTTTTAAAGGAAATCAACAAGCCATTATTGAAAGTGTTTTGTCTGAAAAGGATACTTTTGTGCTGATGCCTACGGGTGGAGGTAAATCGCTTTGCTATCAACTACCCGCTCTTTTATCAGAGGGAACCGCAATTGTGATATCACCTCTTATTGCATTGATGAAAAATCAGGTGGATGCAATGCGCAACTTTAGCGAGGAAGATGGTATAGCACATTTTTTAAATTCATCTCTAAATAAATCGGAGATTGAGCAAGTAAAAAATGATGTGAGCTCGGGAAAAACAAAACTTTTATATGTAGCACCCGAATCGCTTACGAAGGCTGAAAACATTGAGTTTTTGAGAAGTATCACTATATCATTTTATGCCGTAGATGAGGCTCACTGTATCTCGGAATGGGGACACGACTTTCGCCCCGAATATAGAAGAATTAAACCAATCGTGAACGAAATTGGTGAGCGACCAATAATAGCACTAACTGCTACGGCAACGCCAAAGGTGCAACACGATATTCAGAAAACATTGGGCATGCTTGATGCTGATGTTTATAAATCATCATTCAACAGACCTAACTTATATTACGAAGTAAGAAACAAAACAGAAAGTATAGATAAAGAAATCATCAAATATATATTATCACAGGGACAAAAATCAGGAATAGTTTATTGTTTGAGCCGAAAGAAAGTTGATGACTTTGCACAAATTCTGCAGGCAAATAACATCCGTGCCCTCCCCTATCATGCAGGGATGGACGCAAGCACCAGAAGTGAGAATCAAGATGCATTTCTTATGGAAAAAGTAGATGTGATAGTTGCCACTATTGCATTTGGCATGGGTATCGATAAACCCGATGTCAGATACGTTATTCACTACGATATTCCTAAAAGCTTGGAAGGATATTACCAAGAGACCGGAAGATCGGGACGTGATGGCGGTGAGGGCAACTGCATAGTGTTTTATAGCAACAAAGACTTGCAGAAACTGGAACGCTTTATGCAAGGTAAACCAGTATCGGAGCAAGAAATAGGCAAGCAACTGCTTTTAGAAACAGCTGCTTATGCTGAAACTTATATTTGTCGCAGAAAAATGCTATTACATTACTTTGGTGAAGATTATAACAATCCAAATTGTGGTAATTGCGATAATTGTTTAAATCCAAAAATTAAAGTGGAAGCTAAAGAATTACTAGTTACAGTTTTAGAGGCTGTTTCGGTGCTGAAAGAAAAGCACAAAGCCGATTATTTAATCAATTTTCTAATAGGAAATGAAACATCCGAAATAGAAACTTTTGAACACAACGAACTCGAGGAGTTTGGCTCAGGATCAGATGAAGATGAGAGAACCTGGGAAACAGTGATACGCCAAGCATTGCTTGATGACTATCTGAAAAAAGATATCGAAAAGTATGGTATCTTAAAAATGACAAAGAAAGGCAAGTCGTTTATGAAAAAGCCTGTATCGTTTAAAATCACTAAAGTGGATGATGAAGACGATATGGAGATGCCAGACTTTGAATCAGAAGATGGTATGGCTGGAGGTGGTGGCGGCTCAACCGACCCTGTGCTGTTTTCGATGATGAAGGACTTGAGAAAGAAGATAGCGAAGAAGCTTAATGTGCCTCCATATGTTATTTTCCAACCAGCTTCACTTGAGGCAATGGCTACATCCTATCCTATCACTCTTGATGAGCTTCAGAATATACCGGGAGTGGGCTCAGGAAAAGCTAAAAGATATGGTAAAGAGTTTATCGATTTGATTAAGACTCACGTTGAAGAAAATGACATTATTCGTCCTGAGGACCTGAGAGTTAAAACTGTAGCCAACAAATCAAAACTTAAAGTATCTATTGTACAGGCTATCGACCGCAAGGTGGCACTTGACGACTTGGCTGAATCGAAAGGTATAGATTTTAATGAGATGCTTTCGGAAGTGGAGGCTATCGTTTACTCTGGCACAAAAATTAATATCAATTACTTCCTTGACGAGGTAATGGACTATGATGTGGTAGAACAAATATATGAATACTTCAGAGAGGCAGACACTGATGATTTAGCTCAGGCAATGGAAGAACTCCCAGAGTATGATGAAACTGAGATACGCTTGGTGAGAGTCAAATTTTTCTCAGAGATGGCAAATTAAATGCTATTCAAAACCTTATAGCGATATAAACCGTTAATAGGTTATTAATGAGAAAACTTAGGGAAGGATTATAATTAAAATGAAATATTTAAAAGATATAAATAGCCCCGAAGATCTTAAAAAACTCAACACACAGCAGTTAATTGAGGTTTGTGCAGATTTGCGAGAGTTTATAATTGAGCAGCTTTCGCACAACCCTGGCCATTTCGCATCTAGCTTAGGCACTGTAGAGCTTACTGTGGCATTGCATTATTTATACAACACTCCATACGATAGAATTGTGTGGGATGTGGGTCATCAAGCTTATGGGCATAAGATACTGACAGGCAGAAGAGACGAATTTCATACCAATAGAAAATTTGGAGGTTTATCGGGATTCACAAATCCTGAGGAGAGCGAATATGATACATTTGTTGCTGGACACGCATCAACATCGGTTTCGGCTGCACTGGGTATGGCTGTGGCTGCATCACTCAACAAGGAAGATAATAGACACGTGGTGGCTGTAATTGGTGATGGATCGATGACGGGTGGCCTTGCCTTTGAGGGGCTTAATAATGTTGCATCGCAACCAAACAATCTTTTAATCATACTAAATGATAATGATATGTCTATCGACAGTAATGTGGGTGGACTTCAAGATTATTTAGTAAAAATGACTACCTCATCAAAATACAACAAGGTTAGAAATAAAGTATATCAATCATTCAAGAACAAAAATCTGATAACTGAGGACAAGAAGAATATAATGTTGCGTTTCAATAATAGTGTGAAATCATTGATTACGCAACAACAAAATATGTTCGAAGGCTTTAATATCAGGTATTTCGGTCCCGTAGATGGACACGACCTTCCTGGATTGATTAGAATATTAAACAATATAAAGGATATGAAGGGACCGAAGTTACTTCATATCAAAACTGTTAAGGGCAAGGGATTTAAGCCTGCCGAAAAAGCTGCAACAGTGTGGCATGCACCTGGTGCATTTGATAAAGATACTGGTGAGAGGATTGTGAAAAGTAAAAACAATCAGCCTCAGCTTTATCAAGATGTTTTTGGTCACACACTTGTGGAACTGGCTAAGGAGAATGATAAAATTATTGGCGTAACACCAGCTATGCCAACTGGATGCTCTATGACGTATATGATGAAGGAGTTTCCAGAAAGATCATTTGATGTAGGTATTGCCGAAGCACATGCCGTTACATTCTCAGCAGGATTGGCTAAAGAAAACTTTATCCCTTTCTGTAATATTTATTCTTCATTTATGCAAAGGGCTTATGATCAGGTAATTCATGATGTGGCTCTGCAAAACCTAAAGGTGATTATGTGCCTTGATAGATCAGGCTTGGTGGGCGAAGACGGACCTACACATCATGGTGTGTTTGACTTGGCTTACTTTAGGCCAATACCCAATCTGACGATATCTGCGCCAATGACAGAGCATGATTTGAGAAACTTGATGCATACGGCTGTTTATAATAATGATGGTCCTTTTGTGATAAGATATCCAAGAGGGCAAGGTGAGCTGGTAGAATGGCGAAACGAACCACAGATTATTGAAATAGGCAAAGGAAGAAAGTTGAAAGATGGAAAAGATATAGCAATCGTATCGTTAGGAACAGTGGGCAATGAAGTTACTAGGGCAATACGCAAAGCTGAATCAGATTATAATATATGTGTAGCACATTATGATTTGTTATTCTTAAAACCACTCGACGAAAAGCTATTAAAAGAGGTAGCAGAAACGTATAAGAATATTATCACCGTGGAAAGTGGTGTAATAAATGGTGGTATGGGATCGGCCGTTTTGGAGTTTCTTTCAAATAACAACTACACTGATAATCATGTATATAGGATGGGAATCAAAGATGAGTTTATACCCCATGGATCGATGAAGGAGCTTAATCAGTTGGCCGAAATTGATGAAACAAGCATCTATAAAAAAATTATCGAGGTTTCGAAGCCCACAGAAATTAAGGATACCACCTCAAACAATGGATGTACCAAGCTATCATTAGAACAAAAAGTATAAAATTTAAAAAGTTCATACATTATATCTTTACACTTTATTTGTAAACTATAGAGATTAAACACACGTAATAGATGAGAATCTTAATTGCAGGAGCTGGGGAAGTGGGAGTTCATCTTGCCAAATTGTTGGGACAAGAAAATCATGATATAACCCTAATGGATAGTGAAAAAGAACGTCTTGATGTAGTGAGAGACAATCCTGATTTGCTGACTTATATCGGAAATTGCACCTCGTTGACAGATCTCTCAAAAGCGGGAGTCTCAAACTACGATTTATTTATTGGAGTTACACCTGAAGAGTCGCGCAATATAACATCCTGCATGCTTGCCACAAATCTTGGGGTAAAGAAGACTCTTGCCCGAATTGATAATTTTGAATATCTAGAGCCAGAGAATGCTGAGTTTTTCAATAATCTCGGAGTTAACTCTATGATATATCCTGAAATGATGGCTGCTAGAGAGATAGTATCGGCACTAAAGACACCCTGGACCAGGGTTTGGTGGGAGTTTTTTAATGGCTCAGTAATACTTACAGCAGCAAAAATTAGAGACAATGCCCCAATAGCAAATAAGTTTTTGTATGAGCTTACACCCGACTCAAAGTTTTTCCATATCGTTGTGATAAAACGGGGACACCAAACACTTATACCAAAAGGTAGTGATCAAATACTGCCTAATGATGTTTTATATTTCACCACTTTAAAAGAAAATATAAATCTAATGCCCGCTATATTAGGAAAGACATCTTTTGAAACAAAGAATATAATGTTTATGGGTGGCAGTCGCATTACGATGCGTACAATTCAGTTGCTACCACCAAGCGTCAATATCAAAATAATAGAGCGTAATCGTGAACGTGCCGAAAAGCTTGTAGAAATAGCTCCATCAAATGCAACTGTATTCTTAGGTGATGCACGCGATACCGAATTCTTGCTAAGCGAAGGAATAGACCAAATGGATGCATTTATAGCACTATCTGGTAGCTCAGAGGCTAATATTCTGAGTTGCATAATGGCTAAACAATATGGTGTGAAGAAAACTGTGGCCGAAGTTGAGAATATAGATTATATAGCAATGGCCGAAAAATTTGATATTGGCACCGTTATAAATAAAAAACTACTAGCAGCAAGTAAGATATACGAGTTGCTACTAAGAGCAGATGCTTCAAACATTAAGTGCCTTACCTTTTCGAATGCAAACGTGGGAGAGGTAATAGCAAAACCAGGCTCGAAGGTAACTAAAAGGCTTATCAAGGATTTAAAACTCTCATCCGATATTACCTTTGGTGCACTAATAAGAGATGGCCAACCGATGCTAGTGGATGGCGATACACAGATAATGCCCGAAGACCAGGTGATGGTTTTCTTTATGAATAAGTCCTTAAAAACCATAGAAAGCTACTTCAATTAACGTAAACCAATCACATTAAGAACATCAATGAAACACTTCAATTTTCAATTTGTATTTAATAGCATCGGCTTTATTCTTATAATTGAAGCTGTCTTCATGCTATTATCAGCACTAGTTGGAGTGATTTATAAAGAAGATGCAACCACTAGCCTATACATTGCATCAGCAATAACTCTATTAGCTGGTTCCATATTAATCTATTTGGGCAGAAGAAAAAAAACTGATGTACGCATTTCACAAAGAGAGGCATTTCTTACTGTCACGGCTGCATGGTTCTCGATGGCCATCTTTGGCACATTGCCATATCTACTAAGCGAGGCCATCCCATCATATACAGACGCCTTTTTTGAAAGCGTCAGCGGGTTTACTACCACTGGTAGCTCAACATTAATAAATATTGAAGCCTTCCCAAAATCATTACACTTTTGGAGAAGCCTAACACAGTGGATAGGCGGAATTGGGATTATAATATTTGTAATGTCGATAATGCCACTATTTGGTGGTAGTGCTATCCATTTTTACAATGCCGAAGCTACTGGAGTTTCAAAGGATCAATTACGGATGCGAATTAGTGACTCAACTCGTAGTATGTCTATCACATATGTTGCTTTCACTATTGTAGGATTTTTACTTCTATGGGCAGGTCCAATGGACGCATTCGACTCTATTTGCCATTCGCTAACAAGTATATCAACTGGTGGATTTTCAACAAGACAAGAAAGCATCGCATCTTTTAATTCAGCATACACCGAGTATGTAATTATATTCCTAATGTTCTCAGGCGGAGTTCGTTTTTTATTGATATTTCAACTATTCCGTCACCTATCAGGACAAATATTTAAGGACGAGGAGTTCAGATGGTATGTGATTATAATACTGATTGCTACCACACTAATTCTTATCTCACTATATTTGGGAGAATATAAAACAGGATCGACAGAGAATACAATCAGAACCGCATTATTCCAAGTAGTGTCAGCGGTTTCATCCACTGGTTTTGCCACAACCAATATACTCAAGTGGGGACAATTCTATTGGTTCGTCATATTAGCTCTAATTCTATTTTGCGGTAGCGAAGGTTCCACTTCGGGAGGAATGAAGATTTCGAGATTAATAATACTGGTAAAAAACACAAATGTGGTGCTACAGCGACAAGTGCACCCACAAGCACTATATGCAGTAAAAATAAATAAACAGATATACTCTAATACCATTATAGAGAAGGTACTTGCATTTGTATTTCTGTATCTATCAATCATGGGGTTGAGTGCAATGATACTGAGCCTTAATGGATTGACATTCGACGAGTCCATTGGAACAGCCGTATCAAGCATGAGTAGTTATGGTTTTGGGCAAGGAGACTACGGCCCATCCGTAAACTATGCCTCACTAAATATCTTCACTAAGCACTTCCTAAGCCTTCTGATGATAGTTGGTCGTCTGGAGGTATTCACAGTATTATCACTCGTATTTCCTGGTTTTTGGAAGAGATAAAAAAAAGCGCAGATGCACATAATAAATATGTACACCTGCGCCAATATATTAATTAGAAATTAATTCCTATTTCTTATGCTTTGAGAAGTCTGCATTTCTCATATCGCCTGTCTCTATAAATGCCTTATGGAAATCATAACAAGCATAAAGATTTTGAGGAGTATGACCTTTCTTAGTCAAGCTCAAATAATCGTGTAATAAAGGACGATAATCTGGATGAGCACACTTATTGATAATCTCTTCTGCACGCTCATAAGTACCCTTACCACGCAAGTCTGCCACTCCATACTCAGATACAATCACCTTAACAGAGTGCTCACTATGATCTTCGTGTGTTACCTTTGGAACAATACAGCTAATAGCACCATTTTTGGCAACCGAAGGAGTAAGGAATACTGAAATATATGCGCTACGAGTAAAGTCAGCCGAGCCACCAATACCGTTCATCATCATATTACCCATCACGTGAGTAGAATTTATATTGCCAAATAAATCAGCCTCGATAGCAGTATTGATACCAATAACACCCAAACGACGTACCATACCAGGGTTATTTGAAATCTCTGTTGGACGCAACACCAACTTATTCTTAAAGAAGTCGATATCACGATAGAAACGCTCCATAGCCTCATTACTCAAGGTAAGCGAGCTACCACTTGCAAAGGATATCTTACCCTTTTGCATCATATCCAACACAGCATCTTGAATCACCTCTGTATAAACCTCAAAGCGTGGAATATTTTCATTCTCAGCCATAGCGGCCAACACAGCATTAGCTATGTTACCAACACCAGATTGGATAGGTAGGAAGTTGGCAGGAATATTTCCTTTCTTTAGCTCATTCACGAAGAAGTTAGAAACATTTTCACCAATACGAGCAGTTATATCATCAACTGGAGCAAAGACTCCTCCTTCATTTTCCTCACTAGTTTTTACTACATATATTTTTGAAGGATCAACCTTAACGTACTCTAAACCAACACGTCCTTGAACTTCAAAAATATTGATGTGACGACGCTTAGGAGGATCTTGCAATTCATACAAATCGTGAATGCCACGCATTGCAGTTGGCACCTTATCATTAAGCTCAACGATAACTATTTTAGCCAAACGGCATATAGTAGGCATAATACCCACACCACTTGTAGGAACAATCTCTCCCGACTCGGTAACCTCGCATGCCTCTACTACTGCTACATCCACACCACCTAAGAAACCATATCTAATCTCTTGAGCAACTTGTGATAAGTGCATATCAAAATAAGGCACAGCCTCGTGTTCTACTGCATTCACCGCATTTCTCATATCCTTGTTAGTTTGATATGGAGTACGGAATTTCACAGCATTAGCACGAGCTAAGCTTCCATCGATAGCATCACCAGTTGAAGCACCAGTAAACATACCAATTTTAAAAGGATTACCCTTTGCGTGTTCTTCTTTGGCACGGTTTGCAATTTCCACAGGCACCACCTTCGGGCAACCTGCATGTGTAAAGCCACTAAAGCCCACATTATCATCATGATTAATAAGAGCAGCAGCTTCTTTTGCTGTTACATAATTAAGACCCATAAATTTTTGATTTATTTTTATTGTTTTTAGTTCAATATTTTCTGTTTATAATTTCACTATAGATAATAGCTTTCTGAAACTCAGCTTGCCTATCACCCTCAATTATCGATTCTAATATTGGATGAGGATGCTTCATACCATCACCACTTGCATCAGACGAAGAGTCCATTTTCTTAATCGAAAACTCATACCCCTTCAATGATGATTCTTTTTCGAAGTCGGTAACCAAATTCATAGACGACTCAAAGGTCTGCATCGGATCAGGGGTTTGAGTAAAACGCTTACGATGCTCCACCATTTTTCTTTGAGATACCTTTTCTTTTGGAATTGGGGGTGGCATTTCCAAATCATCTTCCTCACCTCTAGCATTTGGGCTAAACGGCGGTGTGCTAGTATTGATTTTCTTCTTTTTCTTTTTGGAATCATTAAAAATCCCAAAAACAACAAAGACGATCATTAGTATTAAATAAACAACATCGCTAAGTTCCATAATTTGATTAATTTTGCAGTACGACAAAAATAATCATTTTTCATGAATACGGAAAGGGTTATACAAAAAAAGAGGGTAACTTCACAGCCACCCTCATTTATTTAACCAAAACCTTAACTATGAAAAAATTTTTTATTTTTTCGTTCAATACAAAAGTAAAACAAGTATTCAGATTTCACAAACATTTTAATGGAAATATTCCCACAAATAATCAAATTAATATTTAATAAGGAAATCAATTACATCTTATAAGTGTAAACATACGATTAATAATAAAACATATCATTACAGGAAACTCCTGCTATAAATCAGAGTAATGAATCACAGCAAAAAATATTTATAACAATGATTACAGAACAACAAGATACAACAAACGACAAGAAGCTATTTATCGAAACCTATGGGTGTCAGATGAACGTTGCCGACTCGGAAGTGGTGGCTGCAATTATGGAAATGGATGGCTACACCATCACGGAAGATGACAAAGAGGCAGATGCAATTTTTGTGAACACATGCTCAATTAGAGAAAATGCAGAACAGAAAGTGCTTCAAAGACTCGAGTATTTTAAATCCATAAAGCGAAAAAACAATGAAGATTTAATTATAGGAGTATTAGGTTGCATGGCCGAAAGGGTTAAGTCGGACCTTATAGACAAACATAAAGTTGACATAGTGGTAGGACCCGATGCCTATCTTGACCTCCCCAACTTGGTGGGAGCGGCTGAGAAAGGTGAGAAAGTAATGAACGTGGAACTTTCTAAAACAGAAACATACAAAGATATAATTCCACTGAAGATGAGCGGGCTCAACATCTCAGGGTTTGTATCAATCACCCGCGGATGCGACAAGTTTTGTCACTACTGCATTGTTCCTTTCACACGTGGAAGGGAAAGAAGCCGTGAGCCAGAAAGCATCCTGAATGAAATTAGAGACCTTCGTGAAAAAGGATACAGGGAAGCCACACTGTTAGGACAAAACGTAAACTCATACAAATATATTGATGGCGACATAGTGGTTGATTTTTCAGCACTTCTTGCAATGGTGGCAGAAGAAGCACCCAACATGCGAATCCGATTCACCACATCTCACCCTTGGGATATGAACGACGAAACACTCGAAACAATTGCTAAATACAAAAATCTAAGCAATTTCATCCACCTACCCGTTCAATCAGGAAGCTCGCGAATGCTTAAGCTAATGAACCGCCGCTACGATCGCGAATGGTACCTAGAACGCATCGCAGCAATCAAGCGAATAATTCCAGATTGTGGATTATCAACCGACATAATGTGCGGGTTTCATAGCGAAACGGAAGAGGATCACCAAGAGACTCTATCATTAATGCGAGAAGTTGGATTCGACTCAGCTTTCATGTTTAAATATTCGGAGCGACCAGGCACCTACGCATCAAAGCGAATGGAAGACAACGTGCCCGAAGATGTAAAATCTCGTCGCTTGCAAGAAATTATTGATTTACAATTAGAGCTATCACGCGAAAGCAACAAGCGCGATGTAGGAAAAGAGTTTGAAATATTGGTAGAAGGATTTTCGAAACGCTCAAGAGAGCAATATTTCGGGCGTACAGATCAAAACAAAGTGGTAATTTTCGACAAAAAGAACCATAAGATCGGAGAGTTTGTGAAGGTAAAAATTACTGACTACACTCCCGCCACTCTTTTTGGAGATGCAATAAGCTAACAGAGTAATTAGCAACAAAATACCAAGCTCACATGTCATAGAACTATATTAAAGATTCAAACAATTCTTTTGGTCTATCACACCCGACAGACCAAAAGATGTTTGAACTTTTTGAAACAGTCTATGTTCTACTACTATACAGATATTTTACAGAAACAACATAATCAATTAAATAAATTACCATTAATACTAAAAAGGAAATTATGAAATCAGAAGCAAAATTATTACTAGGATTAGGAATTGGAATCGCTCTAGGTGCAGCAGTTGGATACATTATGGGTAGCGACCACAAAGAAGAGTGGCTAGACCAAGCCAATGCGCTTGCAGACAAGATGCGTGCTAATGTTAAATCAGCTATCTACAAAGGCAAAAGCGAAGTTAGTGATCTTAAAGAAGACATTGACGACATTGCCGAAATAGCTAAGAAAGAGCTAGCAAGCAACAAATAGTAGAATTCCACAAATCCTAAATTATTTTTCAAATGGATGAAAAAACGGTAACCAGCCTCTTCGAGGATATGAAAAGTGACATATCTTCATATGTAAAGAGTAATATTGAAATTGTAAAACTTGAAACATTTGAGAAAACAAGTAAGGCAGCAGCCACTACTTCGGTTTATCTAATGCTTTTTGGGATTGTATTTCTTATTATTTCTCTAGCATTTACTACCCTCGGATTTTATCTGGCACACGTTTTAGACAGTAATTGGAAAGGCTTTGGCATCACCACGTTGGGTGTAGTACTTTTGGCCATTATATTGTTAATTGCAAAACGATCAATCAAAAATGCAATCACCAATTCGATTGTAGGTTTTTTGATGAGAGATGAAGATGAAGATATTAAGTATAAGACCAGAAGCTAATGAAAACAGATAGACTATCACCATTAAACGAATTGCATTTAGCAAAAAAACAAGCACGAGAAGTAAGAGCAATATCTGAACAACGACTGTCCTATCAATTGCAATATCTTGAAGACAATTGGGGAACGTTATTAACAAAAGGTCTTACATCGAGTGTAAAAACGAAGTTTTCCGAAACAATGGATAATATAGCCCATGGCTCGCCTTCATCATTAATGAACATGGCCGTAGCTACTCAAAGAAGAAGAGGAGCGCCATACTGGATGAGCATTGTATTATCTAACCTGCCCACAATAGGCAAGGTGGCGTGGAAAGTGGCAAAGCCCACTGTTTATGCTTTTACTGCAAAAAAGCTAACCAATAAATTGTTTGGTTTTAAGAAGCGTAAATAGTAGAAGTAAAAGAATTTTTAAATTAAATCTCGGTGGACGGTACTAATGCCGTCCACTTTTGCTATCTTAGAACTTAGCAAACTAACGTCATCAACACTGTGAATGAGCACATGAATACGACCTTCAAAAATACCATCCTTTGTAGATACATTCACACTCTGAATATTAAGCACCACATCTTCCGAAAGTTTTGATAATATATCACTCAAAACCCCCATCCTATCAATACCCGTAAATGAAATGGCGGTAAGAAATGAATATTGTTTGTAATCGCCCCACTCCACCTCAACAATTCTATCACCGAAACTCGATTTAAGCTTAACACCTTCAGGACACGAACGCTTGTGAACCACCACCTCATTATTGTCACTGATAAATCCAAACACATCGTCTCCTGGCAATGGGTTGCAACACTGAGCAACTACAAAGTTCTTTTTAAAATTCTCCTCCCTAAGTTGATATTTATTCTTGGTATCTATTTTTTGAGCATTCACTTTTTCAGCCTTGGGTGCCAGAGGCACACTATTAGCCTTAGCTACATCTGCAGAGGTCTTCTTTATAACTCCCATTTGGCGCATATATCTCATAAAAAGATTCTCCTGCTTTTCTTCTTGAGCCACCTTTTGTTTAAACAAAACATCTGATTTCTCGGGCAGTCTCACATCACCATTACCAATTGCATAATGAAGGTCGTCTCTTTTTTCGATATCAAAGTAATTAAGCACATAGTTATAAACAGTATTGTCCAACTCACTATCCCCAAACAAAGTTTGCAGCATTTCCTCGCCTTTTGCAGCCACATTACGTCTTTGTCGTCGAAGCGAAGCCTCAATCTTAGTGTGCGCCTTAGCCGTAGTCACAAAGTTTAGCCATTCATGCTTAGGCTGTTGTGTTTGCGAAGTAATAATCTCCACCTGGTCTCCACTCTTCAACTTCTCGCTAATAGGCACCAAAGTATGATTAACCTTAGCTCCAATACAATGGTCTCCAATGCGAGTATGAATATTATATGCAAAATCGAGTGCCGATGCCCCTAATGGCAAAGTCTTAATTTCGCCTTTGGGTGTGAACACAAAAATTTCCGAAGCAAAAAGATTCATTTTCACAGAATCCAAAAAGTCGATAGCATTAGGATTAGGATTGGCCAGCACCTCTTGAACAGTTTTCAACCACTTCTCCAGCTCATTATCCTCCTCAATTCTATTTTCTTTATATTTCCAGTGAGCAGCAAAACCCTTTTCGGCAATATCATCCATTCGCCTACTTCTAATCTGAATTTCAATCCAGCGCCCGTCGGGCCCCATCACCGTAAGATGTAGGGCCTGATAGCCATTAGCCTTAGGGTGGCTCACCCAATCGCGAATCCTGTCCGGTCGCAATTTATAGATATCTGTGATAGCGGAGTAAATATCCCAACACTGTTTTTTCTCATCCATGCCGGGATAAACCTCAAAAATAATTCGGACCGCAAAGAAGTCGTAAATCTCACTCAAATCAATATTCTTTGTCTCCATTTTTTTCCAGATTGAATATATCGATTTAACACGCGCCCTCATTTCATACTCAATATTCATCTTATCAAGCGATTTGATAACGGGACGAGCAAAATTGTCATATATCTCAGATCTGAACGGAGCAGTATCACTGATTTGCTGTTTTAATCTAACATACGTTTCTGGGTGTTCGTGTTTGAAGCAAAGCTCTTCAAGCTCAGTTTTTATGGCAAACAAGCCAAGGCGATGCGCCAAAGGAGCATAGATATAAAGCGTTTCGCCACTAATTTTAAATTGTTTAGCCGGTGCCATCGACGATAGTGTACGCATATTATGCAATCGATCAGCAATTTTTATCAATATCACACGGATATCCTCCGACATAGTAAGTAGCAACTTGCGGAAGTTCTCAGCCTGTGCCGATACATTTTCGCCAAACATACCGTGCGATATCTTGGTGAGCCCGTCAACAATATGAGCAATCTTCTCACCAAAAATCATTTTCAAATCCTCCACCGTATAGTCTGTATCCTCCACCACATCGTGCAGCAATGCTGCCGATATAGATGTGGAACCCAAGCCCATCTCCTTGCACACAATGCGCGCCACAGCCAGCGGATGCATAATGTAAGGCTCACCCGATTTGCGTCGGATACCCTTATGCGCCTCCTTTGCCACATTAAAGGCTTTGGTAATAATTTCTATTTTTCGACGATGATTCGAGTTCAGATAATCATTAATGAGTCCATGAAACTCATTATCAATCATCTCCTCCTCTGTTATCAATTTTATATCCTCGCTCATATCTATTCAAAATAAAAAAAGTAAGACTTCGCACTCTTCATGCCATATCTGCATAAAAGCACTCCCACTCTCTCATTATCAATGCAAATGATACAACGTCAGTGCTTTTATATTACTTCAAAAACGAAATTACAAATAAATATAACACTTTGATCATTTTGTTATAAATATTTTTTTCTATAGCAAATAAGCATTGCGCATAAAAGGTAAGCAAAACACAATGAAAAAATATCATCGTAGCTTATCGAAAGTAAAAAGATGTTTTACAATTCAGTAAAACTGCAACAGAATAGCCGAAAACAAAATTACAATTAGGTAAAATAGCCGCAGAATCACTATAAGTAGATTTACAATTTACGTATGACGGCCGATGATCGTCGAAAGTATTTTTACTTTTCACAAAAAACGCCTCGGGATCGATAATTGTAAAAGTAAAATCTATATGTTTATACTTATACAACCAAAATACACATGCATAATTGTAGTGAATACCTCTTATACAATTAAAATCTACATATAGAATCAGAGTATATTTTATTTTTACAACCTAAATATACATATAGATTTGAGTTGTTTTTCTGCTTACAGTACAATACTACTTTATAAATTAGCGACAATATACACTACAACGTGAATTGCAATTATACAATCCACGCACCAACAGGCTGATAACCAGGAAAGTAGTATGAGAATATCATCCCCATTGCCTGGCACACTAATTTATAGTTTGTATTTTAGTGTACCGAATGGGATTAAAGCAATAGTAAAATATAGGGAGGAGGTTAGATATTTATCTTAACAAATCCACCGTAGTTATTTTCATTAAACTTCGCAGGTCCATAGTAATCAATGTTGACCGCAGCACCAACTGTAAACTGCCCCATGCTAAGACCCAATCTAAAGTAATAAAAACTACGGTCGTGCTCGCCCAAGGTTATGTTGTGATTATATAAAGCTAAGGCGTGCGTATAAAGTTTTAGTTTTTCAGTAAGCTGGGGTTTAAACTCTACAATGGCTACATTCTCAGAGTTTGTTTCAGGTCGCATATTAATAAAAGGCATCACCGTAACCATCCACACTGAATCAGAATATCCAAAATTAAGAGATACACTTGGCACCAATCCTTTCAAGAAATGATACTGCAAGCCAGCACCGGCACCAAAATTACGATGCATCTGATACAAAAATGTATTTATCATAACCAAATCAGGCTTTCCAGTATCGAGACTATAATATGACGAAGCCGAGGTGATACTATTATACCTAATAGGTCCTATAATCTGCTTGTTCATCCCCATCATTATTGCCGACTTTTTATCACCAAACATCATCTCGACTGAAACTGGTGGTTGTGGACGAATTTGTGAAAACAAAGCTACTGAGAACAGCATTAAAGAGATAACAAGAGTAAATAACTTTTTCATTTTGTTTTTTGTGATTTTTAAAATGTAAACGTGTATCTCAAAATATACCTTGCTGATATAAAAGACACAGGAGCTATAACGAAATTTATTTTAAAAAGTTCGTTTAAGTGATTAAATCAAACAAGACAAGTAGATTATTATTGTAATTATAATGTAGGTACAGTTTTTTAAATAACTTTGTAAGTCGTTACAATCAAAAAAACGAAAATAAGAAATGATAAAACTTGAAGATATATATAATGCAAAGGTGAAGTTACAAGGTGTAGTGCTTCGCACACCACTCACCACAAACGAAAACCTGAGTGAGCAATATGGCGCAAATATAATATTGAAGCGCGAGGATTTACAACCCGTGCGATCATATAAACTAAGGGGTGCATACAATAAAATCAGTAGTCTCTCGCCCGAGGAGATGAAACAAGGAGTAGTATGCGCTAGCGCGGGCAATCATGCTCAGGGCGTGGCCTACGCTTGCAATAAGCTAAACATAAAGGCAACAGTTTTTATGCCCCTCACCACCCCAAAACAAAAGGTAAATAAGGTGAAGCTATTCGGAAAAGATAAGGTGGAAGTGATACTAAAAGGCGACACATTCGACGAATCCTTTGAGCGTGCTAGCAAATATTGCGATGAGCACAACGAGGTATTTATTCACCCTTTCGATGGAGATGAAATAATTGCTGGACAGGGCACCGTAGGTCTCGAAATCCTTGAGGACTCTACCCAATCAATCGATTATCTTTTTGTGCCCATAGGCGGTGGCGGTCTGATTGCAGGAATCAGCACAGTATTTAAGCAACTTAGCCCCCAAACCAAAATAATAGGAGTAGAACCCAAAGGCGCTGCTTCGATGAAAACATCGATAGCAAACGGCTTCAACACCGCTCTCGAAGATATAGATAAATTTGTGGATGGTGCTGCTGTGAAGCGTGTAAGCGATAGTGCATTCGAGATTGGGAAAAAAAACATTGACGATATCATTCTTGTTCCTGAAGGAAAAGTGTGCACCACAATCTTAAGACTCTACAACGAGGATGCAATAGTAGTAGAACCTGCAGGTGCACTCACAATATCGGCGCTCGATTTTTATGCTGATGAGATAAAAGGAAAAAATGTAGTGTGCATAGTAAGCGGTGGCAACAATGATATCACTCGTACCGAGGAGATAAAGGAGCGCTCATTATTGTATGAGGGATTGAAACATTACTTCCTTATCAACTTCTCGCAACGTCCTGGAGCTCTCAAAGAGTTTGTAAACGATATACTCGGTCCCGACGATGATATCACATACTTTCAATACACCAAAAAGAACAATCGTGAGGCTGGTCCCGCAGTTGTAGGCATCGAGCTCAATAACCCCAACGATTTAGCACCTCTTGAGGGCCGATTAAGAGAGCGCCGCATCAAATTTCAGCATCTCAATGATCATCGCGATTTATTTACGCATTTGATTTCGTGAGTATAGATATTTATACATTTAAAATAATTGCTATATATGAGATACCTTTACATTCCCGTTGCACTGATAGTTATATATATAATCTATCTTCTGCACACTCTATTCGTTGAGAAAGACAAGAAAAAATTTAAGAGTTCTCTTGCTATTGGCCTCTTCTTCATTGTGGCTTGGGCTCTTATTTATTATTTAATTCTTTAGAAGGATTTAAATAAATCTCATTTATGGGAAAGCTTTCGTAGAGTACAAATATATCTCTGCGATTATAGTTGCGAATGTATAAAGGAACTATTAAATATTCAATAATTACTTATCAACTAGTATTACATTTGTCTTTGATCTAGTGTCTAGTTCAAATAATTAAATCTATATAGAATATGAAAAGATATTTGGTGCTAATTCTTCCTATTATCCTACTATGCCTTGCAGGATGTAATGATAATAGCAACAATAGGGTGTTGGCTGACACATCAAGTGTGTTTCCCAATAGCGAACTGAATATGCCAATATCCGAAGAGGACAATTCTGATCAAGACAATCTCAATGCCGATGAAATAAGCAAAAAGCTTATACGAAATGGATCAATAAGTTTCAGAACATCCAATCTGGACAAGACAAGAGATTTTATAAACGAAACTATTATCCAACTTAATGGCTACATCTCATCTGAGAATACCTCAACAGAAGACAAACGGAATACAATAACACTTACGGTACGCGTTCCAGCCAACAACTTCGATTCACTATTGGATGCAATCTCCTCTCGTCACCCCAAGGTTGATTATCAAAACATATATGTAGAGGATGTAACACAAGATTTCATAGATATCGAAGCGCGACTGTCCACCAAAAAGGAACTTGAGCAGCGATATATGGAATTACTCAAAAATGCAAAATCTGTGTCAGAAATCTTAGAGATAGAGAAGCAGATTGGAGAACTTCGTTCAGAAATTGAATCATATGAGGGCAGACTCCGATATCTATCTAAACAAGTAAATTATAGCACACTCCGAATTACATTCTACGACCATAATCAGAACTTTGGTTTTTCTGGAAGATTCGAAAACGGCCTCAAAAGCGGTTGGACTAATATGCTATGGCTCATTGTTGCACTTGCAAACCTATGGGCTATCATCCTATTTATTGTAATAATATGGCTGGCTGCCACAATAATATATAGACGAAGAAGAAAGAGAAGAAACCAACCAAATCAAAGAATTTATTAAAAATCGCATCAGATATGAAAACACTAAAACATTTAATTGCAGGTGCAATAGCACTATTATCAATCA
>CAYTQG010000013.1:23831-42005 GCA_964439965.1 uncultured Proteiniphilum sp. | reverse complement strand
AAGCTCTTTATATATATTATAATAATGTGTAATGTCCCAAAACATAGCATTGGAAAAACACAAAAAGAACACAAAAGTATAATCAAGATCAACAAATAAAATTCAAACTTCGAAGCTTAAACCTAAATTACGCCATTTTTTGGACACAAAAAAAGCAGAAGCACATAATGCACTCCTGCTTTATACTAATAGAAGTATATCTTTTTCGCCAATAAAGCGAAACAAGTTAAACACTAAGCCTTGCTCTTCCTTTTGAACGACGAGCTGCCAAAACTCTTCTTCCGTTTTTAGTAGCTGATCTCTTAAGAAAGCCATGCTTATTCTTTTTCTTTCTGTTAGAAGGTTGAAATGTTCTTTTCATTTTATCTTAATGTTTTGATTTGTTACATTCAATTTGGGGTGCAAAAGTAAAGAAATATTTCTAATTATGCAATTAATGTGGTTTATTTTTAATACTGTAGAGTCAACCAGCAAGTGCAAACTTACTCAAATTGTTTATAAAACTCATTTTTTGGTGAATTAAAGTCTAATTTCTCTCTGGGTCTTCGATTGAGTTTGTACTGTATTTCCTTAATGTTTTGATTAGAGTATTCCTTAAAAGACGTTCTTTTAGGCACATATTGTCTGATTAATTTATTGGCATTTTCTACCGCACCCTCTTGCCACGATGAGTAGGGGTCGGTAAAATATACCGGCACATTTAACTTATTAGTGATTTCCTGATGATCTGCAAATTCAGACCCGTTATCCGTTGTAATAGTCTTCAGCCTGTCCATATATGGCAGCAACAATGTGATTACTTCCTTTGATACCTGCTGGGAGTTTCTGCCATGTGGTAATTTTTTTATCATAATAAAATTTGTTTTCCTTTCTGTTATTGTCAGAATTGCTTCTGATTGTTTATCTCCTATAATTGTATCCATTTCAAAATCTCCGAATCTGCTTCCGTCAGCGTCATCTGGTCTTTCTCTAATACTCCTTCGATTAGGAATATTCTTAGCCGAGCCTACCGGTCTTTTTCGGTGTTTAAGCCTGTGTCGGCAGTGTTTATAAAGCGTTCCTCCATTTTTGTTATCTTCTCTTATCCATTTATATATGGTCTCGTGAGAAATTGATATTTTCTCATGTTTATTTAGATATCCGCTTATTTGTTTTGGCGACCAGTCTTTACGAATATATCTAATTACTTTTTGTTTTATCCATTCAGGTGTTGATTTATTACCAGGAAGACGCTCCTTGCGCTCATCAGCCATTTCTTGTGCTAAACGCCAAGAATAGCCACCACTCTTGTTCATATTGCGGTTTATTTCCCTATAAATGGTTGAAGGATTGACACCTATCGACTCTGCAATTTTTGTTTTACTTATTCCACTTTGCAGTCCTAAATAAATAGCATATCTTTGTTCTGAAGTTAACTGTTTGTATTTCATAAGCAACATTATAGTTAATTTTAGGGAGACTTCGGTCTCCTTTTTTGTTTTTATATGTTGCTGGTTGATATTATTTTTTCTCAAAACCTCTTGGGCGCTTTTGAAGAGGTTTCGAAAAAAATAATTGATTTTAGAAGTGTTTAGTGTATAATATGTTGCACTTCTAAATTGAACTTAGCGACATCAGCTAAAAACAACCAGATTTGCAAAAGAACTATGATCCATTTTGGGGGCCATAAACAACAGGACAGAAGAAAGGGAATTAACAGTCTATAACAAAAACAACTTTCCGCACACACCATCTCACCTCCTTTATAGCTCCTTTATAACTCCTTTATAACTCCTTTGAAGCATCACAAAAAACCAACAACACAACGGAACATAATTATACAACAATTTACATACATTTGCAGATTCCTGAAGGGAAAACATCTATTAGAAAATAGACCACATCACAAAACCCTAACTTATAGAAAAGAGATAATAATAAAAAAAGAGACATGCGCATATACAATAGGAAAACCAAGTAAAGCAAATACTATATATATAATGTGAATACTATCTCTAAAGATGTCAGAGAAGAAAAACACAAGTTTTTTTTGAAAATAATTAGCGAAATGTTTTGCAGTAATAAAAAAACGTTCTATCTTTGCACTCGCAATTTGAAAGTAACACCAATTACAAACTCAGGTTCGCTAAACATTTTGGCCCATTAGTCTATCGGTTAGGACGCAAGATTTTCATTCTTGAAGGAGGGGTTCGATTCCCCTATGGGCTACCAAACAAGAAAAGATACAATAGTCAAGAAAAAAAATGGCAAATCATAAATCAGCAATTAAAAGAATCAGGCAATCAAATGCTCGTCGTTTGGAAAATAGATACGTTTCTCGCACAACTAGAAACTCTGTGCGCAAACTTCGTACAACAACCTCAAAAGAAGAGGCTCAGAAAATGTATCCTGAAGTTTGTTCTATGCTAGATAAGCTTGCTAAGAAAAAAGTTATACACCAAAACAAGGCAAATAACTTAAAATCAAAATTAGCAGCGCACGTTAATAGCCTGGATTAATTTTCATACATAAAAAATATGAAAAGCCAAGTATCATCATGATATTTGGCTTTTTGCGTTTATACTCAAATTTGCTATACCATACAATTCACCTCACAAATTGAACATCACAGTACAAAGCACATAATCAAGTACGCAATCAAGTACACATACAGGATTATTATTTTAGAAAAAATAGATACCTTTGTCTATTACAACATCAAACAAATGATGTAATCAATCCATCAAATTAAAAAACTTAAATATGATTAAGCATATTGTACTATTCAAACTAGCAGAAAAGGCCGAAGGAAGAAGCAAAGAAGATAATGCTATTCTAATAAAAGAAAAGCTTGAGAGCTTAAAGGTTATGATTAAAGAGATTCACGAAATTGAGGTTTCAATCAATGATACCGAAGCATCAAGTTACAACTATGATATAATACTTGATAGCGAGTTTGCAAGCTTCAGCGATCTCGAAAAATACATAAACCATCCAGAGCACAAGAAGGTGGGTGAGTTCATCTCTAAAGTTCGAATATCACGCGCTGCCATTGACTATAAAATATAAATTAAACGCATTACATCAATAAGGATTAATAACTAAAAACAATTGCACACCTGCACTTTTTTTGGTATATTTGTTCGGTTTTTGTGATTAGTATAATTCACACCTAAACCACTTATAATCAAAGCGAAAATAATATATAAAAATGATAGACGAAGAAAAAAAAGTGCAAAATGATAATTATTCTGCACAAAACATTCAGGTATTAGAAGGACTTGAGGCAGTTCGAAAACGTCCCGCAATGTATATTGGAGACGTGGGTGAAAAAGGGCTTCACCATTTAGTATATGAAGTACTTGACAACTCAATAGACGAGGCATTAGCGGGCTTCTGTTCTGAGATCAGCGTTACGATTAATGAAGACAACTCAATAACAGTAACAGACGATGGACGTGGGATTCCTGTTGATTATCACAAGAAGGAGAAAAAATCTGCACTTGAGGTTGTTCTAACAGTTCTACATGCTGGGGGAAAGTTCGATAAAGGCACGTATAAAGTATCTGGTGGTCTTCATGGTGTTGGTGTTTCGTGTGTAAATGCATTATCAGAATATCTGAAGGCAGAAGTACACAGAAACGGTAAAATATATACACAGGAGTATTCATTAGGTAAGCCATATTATGATATTAAGACTGTTGGAGAAACAGATAAGACTGGTACCACAATCACTTTTAGACCAGATAAATCTATTTTCATTACTTATGAATATAGATATGACATTCTATCAACTAGATTAAGAGAATTAGCTTTTCTAAATGCTAACATAAAACTATCACTAACTGATAGAAGAACACTACAACCTAATGGAAAGCCAAAAACTGAAACTTTCTTTTCAGAAGATGGTCTTAAAGAATTTGTTAGATATATAGATAAGAACAAAGAGCCACTCATTAATGAGCCAATTCATATTATTACCGAGAAAAATGGTGTTCCCATTGAAATGGCACTTACATATAACACGGGATATAACGAAAATGTATTTACTTATGTAAACAACATTAATACCATTGAGGGTGGAACTCATCTTACTGGTTTCAGAAGAGGATTATCTCGTACCCTTAAGAGATATGCTGAAGACTCTAAGATGCTAGACAAGCTAAAGATTGAAATCAATGGTGATGATTTTAGAGAGGGACTAACCGCTGTATTATCTGTAAAAGTAGCGGAGCCACAGTTTGAAGGACAGACAAAGACAAAGCTAGGTAATAGCGAAGTAATGGGAGCTGTAGATCAAGCAACCGGAGAGGCTTTGACAAATTATCTGGAAGAGAACCCTAGAGAAGCTAAAATAATTATTGAGAAAGTCATTTTGGCAGCTACAGCTAGAAATGCTGCTCGTAAAGCTCGAGAAATGATACAACGCAAATCACCTCTATCAGGTGGCGGCCTACCAGGTAAGCTTGCAGATTGTTCAAGTAAAGAAGCAGAGATGTGCGAGATATTCATTGTCGAGGGAGACTCTGCAGGTGGAACAGCAAAACAAGGAAGAGATCGCCAGTTTCAAGCAATACTACCTCTTCGTGGTAAGATACTGAATGTTGAGAAAGTAATGCCTCATAGGGTTTTAGAAAACGAGGAAATCAGAAATATTTACACAGCTTTAGGTGTTACTATTGGAACAGAGGAAGACTCAAAAGAGTTAAACATTTCAAAGCTACGTTATCACAAGATTGTAATTATGACTGACGCCGATGTGGATGGAAGCCACATTGCTACATTGATTCTAACATTCTTTTTTAGATATATGAAACCGCTTATCGAGAACGGTCATGTTTATATTGCCACTCCACCATTATATTTATGCAAAAGAGGCAAGCACCAAGAATACTGTTGGGATGAAAGACAGCGTCAAGCATTTATTGATAAATATGCTGATGGTAATGAAAACTTAGTAAATACTCAAAGATACAAAGGTCTTGGAGAGATGAACGCTGAGCAATTATGGGAAACAACAATGAACCCTGAGTATCGCACACTTCGTCAAGTTACTATTGATAATGCTGCAGAGGCTGATACTGTATTCTCAATGCTAATGGGCGAGGAAGTTGCACCTAGAAGAGAGTTTATAGAAGATAACGCAACGTATGCACATATAGATGCATAACTTATAATACATTTTACAGAGTGATTCCATAAAATCACTCTGTATTTTTTTTAAATACGATTAAGATGGTCACACCTACCAAGATAAGCAGTAATGATAAAGCACTAATTTTATCACCCGCTGGATCTATTGATGTAGAGCTGATAAAAGGGGCTGAAAACATTTTAACGAAGTGGGGGCTCAGTGTTGAAATATCAAACCATGCAAGTAATAAAGCAGGTAGATTTAGCGGCACTATTAATCAAAGATACACTGATCTACAATCAGCTTTTGATGATACTGACTGCAAGTTGATACTTTGTTCGAGGGGAGGATACGGAGCAATACACTTAATCGACAAAATAGATCTTACAAGATTTAAACAACATCCAAAATGGTTGATAGGATATAGTGACATAACTATATTACACTCACTATTACAAGTTAATGGTATCTCATCCATTCATGGCCCAATGGCAAAGCATTTTGCAGAAGAGGGCGAAAACGATACCTCCGTTAAGCTTATTAATTCGATTATTAATGGCTACGGTGTTAATTATCAACTAACCATACCAGACTATAACAACTTAAATAAGAATGGGACTGCCAAGGGTCCACTTTTTGGTGGGAATCTAGCTGTTTTTTGCGGACTACTTGGAACCCAATACTCATATATTCCTAGTGGTGGAATTTTATTTATTGAAGATATTGGGGAGTCGCCATACAAAATAGATCGTTTCTTGCACCAGCTCAAATTGGCTGGCGTCTTCAAACAAATATCAGGGCTTATAGTTGGTCAGTTTACTGAATACGAAGAGGATCCGCTAATGTATGCGCCTCTATATAAATCAATTTTTGACATCCTAATTGAATATGATTTTCCAATTTGCTTTAACTTCCCTGTAGGACATGTTACAAACAATGTTCCACTTATAATGGGCAATAAGGCAACATTAAAGATTGAAGGAAATCAGATTGAATTAAAACAAATATTAGAAACTAAATGATGGAGTTATCAACAGAACTTATACTTTTAATTGGTTCCTTTCTGTTCTTCGTGAGCATGTTAGTAGGTAAAGCAGGACACAGATTTGGGGTTCCCGTTCTTTTACTGTTCTTGCTCGTAGGCATGGCCTTCGGTGATGATGGATTTGGCCTTAAGTTTGAAAATATACAAGTTGCACAAACAATTGGAACCGTTTCACTTACCATAATTCTTTTCTCTGGCGGACTAGACACTAAATTTAGTGAGATAAGGCCTGTGATGCGAAAGGGAGTTATACTTGCCACAATCGGAGTACTACTAACTGCTCTTTTCACTGGGATATTTACCTGGTGGTTATCAGAAAAAATTTATGTAGGGCTGGGAATGGGCTTTCTATCTGCCATGCTATTAGCATCAACTGTATCTTCTACAGATTCAGCATCAGTCTTTGGTATCCTTAGATCAAAAGGGTTGGTATTAAAGAATAACTTAAGGCCAATGCTTGAGCTAGAGAGTGGAAGTAACGACCCTATGGCCTATATGCTAACTGTAACTTTTATAAGCATAATCAACTCAGGCACAAACCCAAACTATTGGATGGTAGGTCTAACAATTATAATTCAACTTGTTGTCGGAACATTACTAGGATATGTTTTAGGGAAAATTGCTGTGTTCATTATTAACAGAATAAGGATGGATAATATATCTCTTTATCCTGTTTTATTACTGATTTTTGGTATCTTCATTTTCTCCGCCACCTATTATCTTAAAGGAAATGGATATTTAGCGGTTTACATTGCAGGACTAGTAATTGGCAACTCACGATTTGCCCATAAGCGTACATCTATGAATTTTATGGATGGTTTTGCATGGATGAGTCAGATACTATTATTCTTAACATTGGGACTACTAGTAAATCCAAGTGAATTAGTCCCTGTTTTAGTACCTGGTATTATTATTGCCTTGTTCATGATATTCTTTGCTCGACCTTTAACTGTATTTTTATGTCTCCTTCCTTTTAGGAAAATATCCTTCAGAAGTAAAGCTTATATATCTTGGGTGGGGCTAAGAGGAGCAGTACCTATCATATTTGCTATTCTTCCATTGGCAGCAGATGTTCCTGGAGCTCGCACGATATTCAATATTGTCTTTATCATAACTATTGTTTCATTATTATATCAAGGCACTACACTTCCTATTGTTGCAAAGTGGTTAGGACTAGCTGAGAAACCAAGTAAGTATAGAAGTTTTCAAGACTTTGATGTGGAGTTTGCAGAGGAGATAAAGTCAGTAATGACTGAAATTATTATGACCGAAGAGACTCTTAAGCATGGTAAAAATCTTATGGAAATGTCACTCCCTGATAAAACTCTAGCGGTGATGGTTAAAAGAGATGATAGGTTTTTTGTCCCCACAGGGCAAACAGAACTGTTTATAGATGACAAACTATTAGTTATTTCTGATGACGAAGAGGCATTAAAAGAAACCTACCGCAACTTAGGTATATCTGAATTCACTTATCAAAAGAACAAATAATGAGACATGCATTTTGGCTTAGAATAGGTGTAATTATAATTATTGTATTCATAATTATATCAAACTCATGCCATTCTGCTAAGAGTATTCATCAAGCTATCATCATGGATAATGGTTATACGAATGTATCTCCAAAGCTTGATGCAGATAGCGCATATAGCTATATCAAAAAACAAGTAAGCTTTGGACCGAGAGTACCATCTACGCCACAACATATAAAATGTGGTGATTGGCTAATTCAAAAATTATCTCAGTTTGGAGCAAGTATTATTGAACAAAAAGCCAATGTAATACATTATGATGGACAAGAAATTGAGATTAGGAATATTATTGGAAGCTATAATTCCGAGATTAAAGATAGAATTCTATTATTTGCACATTGGGACACACGACCATTTGCAGATAAAGAACAAGAAATATTATTACAAAAGACGCCAATATTAGGTGCCGACGATGGAGCTAGTGGTGTAGGAGTATTATTAGAAATAGCTAGACAAATTCAGCTTAATCCTCCAACCGTGGGGATTGATATAATTTTCTTTGACATGGAAGATTGGGGAGAGCCAGAATTTTCAGATAAGTATATTCCCGGAGAATGGTGGTGTGTAGGATCGCGATATTGGTCTGAGCAACCCCATATTGAGAACTATAGAGCCAAATATGGAATACTACTTGATATGGTTGGAGCCAAGGATGCTACATTTATGTTAGAAGGCTACTCTTACAAGCAAGCCAAAAAGGAGGTCTTAAATATATGGAGCACAGCTGCTCAGTTGGGATACAAACGGTTTTTTGTTAAAGATTACGGGGGTTATATCACAGATGACCACGTACCCATCATTGAGAATCTAAATATTCCATGCATTAATATTATAAATCTCAAAAACGATAATCATGGCTTTGCACCACATTGGCACACTCACAATGACAACCTATCTGTAATAGATAAAGAGACACTCAGTGCAGTGGGACAAACAGTATTAGAGGTGATATATAAAGAATAAAACTTGAAATATAAAACAAATAAAAGCAATATGACAATAGAGCAAATAGAGCAAGAAATTATAGATGAGTTTAGCATCTATAGCGACTGGATGGATAAATATGCACATATTATAGACCAAGGCAACTCGCTAAGCAAGCTTGACGATAAGTACAAGACTCCTGAAAACATAATTAAAGGTTGCCAGAGTAGAGTTTGGCTACAAACAGATTATAGTGATGGCAGGTTACACTTCCAAGCCGAGAGCGATGCTCTAATAGTAAAAGGGCTATTAGCATTGGTATTAAGAGTATTCGATAATAGAACACCTGATGAGATTCTATCATCGGAGTTGAGATTTATGAAAGAGATAGGCCTAACGGAACATCTTTCACCTACTCGCTCCAACGGATTATTATCAGTTATCAAACAAATAAGATTCTATGCTATGGCATACAAGGCAAAAGAATCTCAGAGTTAACCAAACACTAGAAACTAATATTTCAAACACTAAGTATAATGAGAAAAGCAACTTATCTATTATTAATTATGACAATATTATCAACCGTAGTAAGAGCGGATGAAAATCCTTTTTTGAAGCCGTTTGATACACCACACGGCACTCCCCCATTCGATAAAATCAAAATAGAACACTTCGAGCCAGCTTTCGAAGAGGCAATGAATCAACATAATAAAGAGATTGATGAAATTGTAAACAACTCATCATCACCCACATTTGGCAATACTATAGTTGCACTAGAGAATGCTGGAGAGTTGATGAACAGAGTAGGTGGAGTATTTTTTAATCTTCTAAGTGCAGAAAGCAACGACGAAATGATGGAGATATCACAGCGTCTAAGTCCAAAACTTTCTGAACATAGCAACAATATCAGCCTAAATGAAGCTCTTTTTGAAAGAATAAAAGCAGTTTATGACCAAAGAAATGAATCTGGTCTCAACCAAGAGCAAATAAGATTAGTAGAAAAATACTTTGAGCAATTTGAAAATAGCGGAGCAACACTCTCAAGTGCAGATAAAGCCAAATATAAAGAGCTATCAATACAGCTTAGTAAAGCCACATTAGATTTTGGGCAAAACGCACTAAAAGAGAGTAATAAGTTTGAAATGCTTATTACTGATAAAGTAGATTTAGCGGGACTTCCGGAAAGTGTTACGGAAGCTGCAGCTGCAAAGGCCAAATCAAAAAATAAGGATGGATGGTTATTCGATTTGTCTGCGCCAAGCTACCTTGGATTTATGAAATACTCATCCAATAGAGACCTTAGAGAGAAACTATACATGGCCTACAACACTAAGTCTGTAAAAGGAGGTGAGTTTGACAACCAAGCAATAGTTAATAAAATAGTAAACCTACGTTTACAGATTGCCAATCTTTTAGGATATGAATCATATGCCGACTACATTCTTAAAAACAGAATGGCCAAGAATAAAGAGTCTGTTTACAATCTTCTGGATGATTTGGCCGAAGCATATAGCTCAATAGCTCATCAAGAAGTAAACGATGTGAGAGATTATGCTAAAAAAATAGAGGATACAACTATTGACATTCAACCCTGGGATTGGAGCTATTATTCGGATAAACTTAAGGATGAACGATTTGACTTAAATGACGAAATGACACGTCCATATTTCGAATTAGAAAGAGTGAAAAAGGGAGTCTTTGGATTAGCAACCGACCTATACGGTATCACATTCCATAAGAATGAAAACACTCCAGTTTATCATCCCGAAGTAGAAGCTTTCGATGTAATAGATAATAACGGAGAATTTTTAGCAGTTTTATTCACAGATTTCCACCCAAGAGATGGTAAAAGGGCAGGTGCTTGGATGACCTCATTCAGAGAGCAGTTTGTTAAAGATGGAAAGGACTACAGACCACATGTATCAATAGTAATGAATTTTACTCGTCCTACTGATACAAAACCAGCATTGCTTACATTCGATGAAGTAGAAACATTTCTTCACGAATTTGGACATGCACTTCACGGAATGCTAGCCAAGTCAAACTACGAGTCGCTTTCAGGAACAAGTGTATTCCGAGACTTTGTGGAACTGCCATCACAGATAATGGAAAACTGGCTTGTAGAAAAGGAATATCTGGATAAGTTTGCATATCATTACGAAACTGGAGAAAAGATGCCAGCAGATCTGATACAAAAACTAATCGATGCAGCCAATTTCAATACAGGCTACCTATGTCTTCGTCAGCTTTCATTTGGTTACTTAGATATGGCTTGGCACTCATTAAGCAATAGCTTCGATGGAGATGTAAGAGAATTTGAGAGAAAAGCAATGGATAAAGTAAAACTGTTGCCAGTAATAGAAGATGCATGTATGTCAACCTCATTCTCACATATTTTTTCTGGAGGTTACGCTGCAGGATATTACGGATATAAATGGGCTGAAGTTTTAGATGCTGACGCTTTTTCATTGTTTAAAGAAAAAGGACTTTTTGATAAAGATACAGCAAAATCATTTAGAGAAAATATTCTAGAAAAAGGTAACACAGAAGACCCTATGACTTTATACAAAAGGTTTAGAGGTCATGAACCCTCTATCGAGGCATTACTCGAGAGAAGTGGCGTTAAATAATAATTGATACGTAATCAATCACTAAGCGCAACTATATCCTTAATGATGTAGTTGCGCTTTTATTTTTATATTAACTATATAGATTCTCCTTAAGAGTTGTACATTTATCTACTAGATATATTATAGACATATAAGGAATGCCTGTATGAGTATTCAAGCCTATTTCACACGTTCTGCTATTGCTATATCCCACTTTTATCTTATTAGGATCTATTTGTGGAGGCAACTTGCGAAGCGCATATCTATTTAGCTCAGGGACAAAGAATCCCTTATCACCAGCAAAGCCACAACAATTTAATTCCTTTGGAACCACCACATTATTACTACATAAACGAGCTATTTTTACTAAAGTAGAGTCCAGTCCCATCCTAACAGTACTGCATGTTGCAAATATTGTGATAGCCTCATCCGTCTTATGGAAATCAAGCTTGTCAACTAAAAACTTATCAATAAACTCAACCGGTTCAAACATATCTACACCTTTAATAGTATTCCTCATCCTCATCAAACATGGGCTCTGATCACACAGCACAGGATACTTACCATTTTCAGAAGCTTTCAGCAGTGCCTCTTGAAGCTCATAATATTTTCTGTCCGCAATCTCGGGCATACCTTTGCTTTCCCATATAGTTCCACAACACATTCTGTTCATACGTTCAGGAAATATCACTTCAAACTCACATTTATTCATAAACTCCACCATTTTGTGCATCAATGGAGTTTGGTCCAGATCATTATTAGAAGGCCCCATCATCTGGTTCAGACAACTTGGAAAATAAACTACTTTATTAGGAAAGCTTGGCTGCTTATCAATCTTTATTTTTTTAGTAGGCTTGGGCAGGGTTGATGTCCACAGTGGAATACTCTTCCCACTTACCTTGTGTAAGCCACGTCCAATCTTATCAACACTTTTGTTTCCTATCACACTTCGTGCCACACTTGCCAAAGCAAGTGATGATTGTAACGAACTGCTAATAGCACCAAAATTATTAGCAGTAAACTTACCAACCTTAAATCGAGCAGGCTTAAGGTTGTTTTTCTTCTCACGATATGATTGAATATACTCACCCACATTAATATTAACAGGGCACGGAAGAGAACAAAGGCCATCAACAGCGCAGGTTTGATTACCATCATATTCAAAATCCCTTTCCAACTCTTGTAAGAGATCAGGACTTTCACCAGATCTTGTAAGTCTTGCAACCTCCCTTTGAACCACTATTCTTTGTCGCGGAGAAAGAGTAAATCCCGCCGAAAGACAGTTAATTTCACAAAACCCACACTCAATACACTTATCAATTATCGGATCAGCTTGTGGTAGTGGCTTTATATTTTTAATATAACAATCAGGGTCTGAATTAAATATTACTCCTGGGTTCAATATTCCCATTGGGTCAAAAAGGTTTTTGACTTGTTTCATGATATCAAAAGCCCTAGCCCCCCACTCTCTCTTAACAAATGGAGCCATATTTCTACCAGTACCATGTTCCGCTTTCAATGATCCATCATACTTATCCAATACCAAATCAACAACCTCATTCATCATCCTCTTATATTGTTCCAATGATTCAAGCGTTTCAAACGATTGATTTAAAATAAAATGATAGTTCCCTTCTAATGCATGGCCATAAATTACAGCATCATCATAGCCATTCCTATCCAAAATTTGCCTCAAGTCTTCAACAGCATCAGCAAAATATTCCATCGGGAAAGCCACATCCTCAATCAAACACGATGTACCAATTGGTCTCATTCCACCAACTGATGGAAAAATTCCAGAGCGCAAATCCCAATAACCATCATAAATATCAGCATCGGTTGTAAACTCTACAGGAATTAATGTTTTATACTTCGATACAACTCTCACAACCGAAGATGTATATTCAGCTAGATTATGTTCGGAATCAGCCTCGATCTTAATCAATAAAGCAGTAGCAGAATCAGGAAGAGCTTTAAGTTCAGCAGGTGCTTCAGGTCTATCATCTATTGATTTAAGTGCCTTTCTATCCATAAATTCCACAGCACTTACTGGCATTTTTTTGAGACTCATAACCACTTCACTAGCAGTTCTCATATCTTCAAAATAGAGCATACCACTAGCTTTAAATTCATAGTCATCAACAATGCTCATATCCACCTCCGATAGGAATGCAAGTGTACCCTCCGATCCAACAATCAGGTGGGTTATTAATTCAAAGGGGTCATCATATTCAATAAATGGTAAAATGTTGAGTCCCATTACATTCTTTATTGAATACTTCTTTCTGATACGTGCCACAAGATCTTCATCCCCAACAATATCATCTCTAATACTCATAAGTCTATCAACAAAATCCTTATGAGTAGTCATAAAAGATTTACAGCTCCCCCCATCCCCAGTATCCAAAATAGTCCCATCGGCCATTATTAATCTAACCGACTTAATCATTCTATAACTATTCTCATGAATACCACAGCTCATTCCCGAGGCATTATTAAGAACAATACCCCCAACCATAGCCGAATTGATAGATGCAGGATCAGGTGGAAACTTCTTCCCATAATGCTTTAAAATATTATTAATTCTCTTTCCTGTTATTCCCGTTTGAAGCTTAACCCACTTCAAATCCTCAGAGATGGTAAACCTCTCCCACCCTTTACCAGCAACTACCAAAACCGAATCTGTAACACTTTGCCCTGAAAGACTAGTACCAGCAGCTCTAAAAGTTAAGGGAATACCATATTTTGCGGCCGAATTAATTATAGCCTTAATCTCATGTTCACTCTCAGTATGAACAACAACCTTAGGCATCAATCTATAAAAGCTAGCATCTGTGCCCCAAGCTAAGCGCTGAATATAATCTGTACTTACACGTTTTTCGGGAATAATCTTTGATAAATCACTTAAGAAAGAGGATAACATAATTATATTTGTTAGAAATGAATAATTTATGCTTCAAATTTAGTTATTTTCATTTGATATAAAACAGGCGATACCAACTTTAACAATAGCCTTTCATAATATAAAAAAAGACGGCTAGCCTCCTTATCAAATTGGAAGCTAGCCGCCACAGTATATAAATTTCAAGAGTGGTCCTTATAATTAGCTTAGTCCATCAACCTCACCGTCAACTATGTCAATACGTTTTGCTTGAGGATCAGCAGGAAGACCTGGCATACGCATCATTTCGCCAGCAATTGCCACGATAAACTCCGAGCCTTGATTTATTACAATATCATTAATTTTAAATCTAAAGTCTTTTGCAACTCCATACCATTTAGGATCTGCGGAGAAAGAGTATTGAGTCTTAGCAATACAAACTGGCATCTTCTCAAGATCTGTTCCCTCTATTTGTCTAAGCTTCTTGATAGCTTTTTCACCAAGAACAACGTCACGAGCACCATATATTTTTGTTGCAATCTTCGTAATCTTAGTCTCGATATCATCCTCATCTTCATAAGTAAACTTCAAGTCAGCAGAAGGATTAGCCTCAACTGCCTCCACTACAGTTTTTGCAAGTTCCACTGCGCCATCTCCACCATCAACAAAAGCCTCATTAACAGCAAAGCCCACGCCCCTCTTCTCACAAAACTCACGTATTACAGCAATTTCTTCATCAGTATCGAATGCATATTTATTAAAAGCTACCACCACAGATTGATCAAATGCCGCTAAGTTAGATAAATGCTTATCCAAATTAGCTAATCCTTGTTGCAATCCCTCCATATCAGGCTCTTTAATTTTATTCTCAGGCGTACCACCATGCATTTTCAATCCTTGGGCAGTAGCTACTATCACAGACAACTTAGGACGCAAGCCAGTTTTTCTACACTTTATATTAAAGAATTTCTCTGCACCCAAGTCAGCACCAAAACCAGCTTCTGTTATAACATACTCACCAAAGGTCATAGCCATTTTGGTTGCAACCGCCGAGTTACATCCATGAGCAATATTTGCGAACGGCCCACCATGAATAAATGCAGCAGTATTTTCTGTAGTTTGCACCAAGTTTGGATTCAAAGCATCTTTCAACAAAACAGTGATAGCACCAGCAATACCCAAATCTTTAACAGTAAATGGAGACTTGTCCTGCTTATATCCCAAAAGAATATTCTCAATACGACGTCTCAAGTCATTCTGATCCTCTGCCAAACATAAAATTGCCATTAGCTCAGAAGCAGCAGTAATATCAAATCCTCCCTCAAGAGGCACACCATTACCAGCACCTAAACCAGTAACTATATTTCTCAACGAACGATCATTAACATCAAGTACCCTCTTCCACAGCACCTGCTTCAATGATTCAGGAGTGCCTTGATTTCTAAATATATAATTATCAAGAAGTGCAGATATTGTATTATGAGCAGTAGTAATAGCATGGAAATCACCTGTAAAATGCAGATTAATATTCTCCATTGGCAATACCTGTGCATAACCACCTCCAGCAGCTCCCCCTTTCATCCCAAATACTGGGCCCAAAGAAGGTTCGCGCAGAGCTACAATAGCTTTTTTCCCTATTTTATTTAATCCTAATGCCAAGCCAATTGATACTGTTGTTTTTCCTATCCCGGCCTTTGTTGCAGTAATAGCTGTAACAAGAATTAGATTGCTTTTTTTCACCTTCTCTTCATCAATAAGATTAAGAGGTATTTTAGCCATGTGTCTTCCAAAATTTATTACCTCATCTCGTGGCACACCGATTCCTTCGGCCACATCCTTGATTTTCACTAAAGGTGTTTCTCTTGCAATTTGAATGTCTGTTTTCATTTTTAAAACGTGGTTTTATGATTTTAATTTATATCTATATTTTTCAAAAGTAACTATTTACAAAGGTGGCGATTTTTTATTTAACCCACAAATCGTTACTATTTATTTGATTTTCAATAAGTCTTCAAGTTTTATTAGGTGATCTCGCAATTGTGCAGCCTCCAAAAACTCCAACTTCTTAGCTGCATCCAGCATTGCCTTTCTCACTCTTTCTATTTCTAGATTCAGTTTATCAGCATTATCATAAACAACCTCAGGCTCAGCCGCCATTTGCACAAAGTCAGGTTCAATATATGCTTTTGGCTCTATTGCTGCCCCACTTGATGCTGCATGAGACGATAATGCAGATACTCTCTTCTTAGTAATTTGAGTAGGAGTTATGCCATGCTCCTCATTATACTTTATTTGTTTCTCACGTCGTCGATTGGTCTCATCAATAGTCATTTGCATACTATTTGTCATTTTATCTGCATAAAATATCACTCTACCATTTACATTTCGTGCAGCTCTACCAGCAGTTTGCGTTAGCGATCTATGAGATCGAAGAAAACCCTCCTTATCAGCATCTAGCACTGCCACTAGCGACACTTCAGGCAAGTCCAATCCCTCACGTAATAAGTTAACCCCAACCAGAACATCAAATACCCCCGCCCTCAAATCATCCATAATCTTAACACGCTCAAGCGTCTCCACATCAGAGTGAATGTACCTACACTTAACATTACTATCTGCAAGATAATCGGTAAGCTCCTCTGCCATACGCTTGGTAAGCGTTGTAACCAATACTCGCTCATTCACCTCTATTCTCAGATGAATCTCTTCAAGCAAGTCGTCAATCTGATTCATACTCGGTCGAACATCAATTGGAGGATCTAGCAAACCTGTAGGTCTAATCAATTGATCAACAATAATACCCTCCGACTTTTGCAATTCATAATCAGCCGGTGTAGCGCTCACAAATATTATTTCAGGAGCCAAAGATTCAAACTCCTCAAATTTAAGAGGCCTATTATCAATAGCTGCAGGTAAACGGAAACCATACTCTACCAAGTTTGTTTTTCTAGAATGGTCCCCACCATACATAGCTCTAATCTGGGGTATAGTAACGTGGCTCTCATCAATCACAGTCAAATAATCATCTGGAAAGAAATCAAGTAAACAGAAAGGCCTTGTGCCAGGTGCGCGACCATCAAAGTATCTCGAATAATTCTCAATCCCAGAACAATATCTTATCTCTTTTATCATCTCCACATCAAAAGTAACCCTCTCATATAGTCTTTTAGCTTCAAGAGGCTTCCCTATTGATTTAAAAAACTCAACCTGCTTACCCAAATCAATTTGAATTTCATCAATAGCTCTAAAAATTCTCTCTTTAGTTGTAATAAACAAGTTGGCTGGAAAAATTCTATAACTATCATGCCTCTGAGTAGTCACCCCCGTTAGTGGGTCAACCGACTCAATGCTCTCTATCTCATCACCCCAGAATATCACACGAATAATAAAGTCACTATGAGCCAGAAACACATCCACAGTATCCCCCTTCACTCTAAAGTTACCACGATTATACTCCTCCGATTCATTTCTAGAATACAAACTTGTTACAAGTTGTCTCAAAAACAAATCCCTATCTATAATCTGCCCAGTCTTTATATCAATTGTTGTTTCATTAAAATCCTCTGGATTTCCCATACCGTAAAGACACGAAACCGACGAAACAACAATTACATCATTCCTGCCCGACAGCAATGACGAAGTAGTAGCAAGCCTCAACTTCTCAATCTCATCATTAATAGATAAGTCCTTCTCAATATATGTATCCGTTGTAGGAATATAAGCCTCTGGCTGATAATAATCGTAGTACGAAACAAAATATTCAACTGCATTATTCGGAAAAAAACTCTTAAACTCACTATACAATTGAGCAGCCAAAGTCTTATTATGACTAAGCACAAGAGTAGGCTTATTAATTTGAGCTATCACATTTGCAACCGTAAAAGTTTTACCCGAACCAGTCACTCCCAAAAGTGTTTGATAAGGATTTTTTTGTTCAAGTCCCTCCACCAAAGCTCTTATAGCTTCAGGTTGGTCGCCCGTAGGTTTATATTGCGAAGTAAGTTGAAATTCCATTTTTAGTTATTGAGCTGTGAATACAAATAAGTGTATATCAAATAAGTAATACAAAT
>CAYTQG010000013.1:0-23731 GCA_964439965.1 uncultured Proteiniphilum sp. | reverse complement strand
AATACAAATAAGTGTATATCAAATAAGTAATACAAATGTAATAAAAAAAGCGAACATATTTTGTTCGCTTTTACTATTTGTATAATGTAACTTGTTAGTCTTTCTGGATATTTGGCAATTCTAAACCGTAACCCTTTCTCTTATCCTCAGCTTTTAGTAGGAATGCAAAAATAAGAGCCAAAACACCAAACATAGTAAATATCATCATTGGCAATGTGTAGTCATATGTATTTACAGTTAGTCCATCTCTCACAGTTGTTCCTGAAATACAATATTTATCCAACACCCAACCTATGAGTAAAGGCACACCCATCAATCCCCAGTTTTGAACATAGAAGATAAGAGCATATGCTGTACCCAATCTATTCTCTGGAATAATTTTTGGAACCGATGGCCACATTGCAGAAGGCACCAATGAAAACCCGATACCTAGTAATATCATCAATACCATTGCAAAAATCCAATTATCAATGAAGTGTACCGAGAATAGAGCATGAACAACAATTAAAATAACCGATCCAATTATCATTATCGATGCACCCTTACCTCTTTTATCATATATACCTCCAAAAACAGGAGTCAGAAGTATATTACCAAATGGCAATAACATCGGAATCATACCCGCAAGGTCCTCATTCACTCCAAATTTATTCACCATCAAGTCAGTTGCATATTTAAGGAAGGGGAATACAGCCGAGTAAAACAATACACATAGAATAGCAATATACCACCATCCTCTAGTTTTCAAAATCTGTCCTATATCCGATAGTTTAAACTCATCTTCTGGTTCTACATGTCCGCTATCAGCCATCGAGGCATCTAGTTTTTTATCCATCATCACATACACTAGGAATGATATAAAACCAATACACAAACCTATTAATGCAACAAGAATTGGGCGAGACACATCTATAATTCCGGTAGCCTTCGCAATTGGAACTGAGAAACCAAGAGCAAAAGCCGTACCTATACGAGCCATTGCCATCTCAAGCCCCATAGCTGTTGCAAGTTCTTTGCCCTTAAACCATTTCACAATAATCTTAGACACCGTAATTCCCGATACCTCAACACCAACAGCAAATATTGCAAAACCAATACTTGCCCAAAGCACCTGAGCATTTAATCCCAACAAAACCAATCCATTAAGAGAGGTTGTTGACACTGCCCAATACTTTATACCAGTACCAGCCACCATCAGTAGTGTTGCACCTATACCAGTTATTCTAATACCAGCCTTATCAAGAATAATACCTCCAAAAATCAGCATCAGAAGAAACACATTAAACCAGCCATACGAGCTCGTAAATGTTCCATACTCCGATCTCGACCACCCTAGTTGCCCTTCAAGCAATCCCGCTAAGGGAGCCATTATATCTGTTAAAAAATATCCGCACATCATAGTAAATGATACTATAAAAAGTGCTCCCCATCTAGCCGCAGCCGAATCTCTCAGGGTCTTCCTCATCTGATCTACCATCTCAAATTATTTTTTAAAATTCTATATTATTACTTTTTCGACTCGCAAAGATAACAAAACTTATAGCTCATCCACCTGCAACCTATTTAAAAAAGCCACAGTTTTTTCAATCTCTTTATACATTACTATATCCTCATCTATAAAGGAAACTACTTTCCTAAACTCTTTCACTACTTTCTCTATTGTAGGTGACGACTTCAACGGGCGACGAAACTCCAAAGCCTGCACTGCATTCATAAGCTCAATAGACAAAATAATATCCAGATTATCCATCACTTTCAGCAGTTTAATAGCTGAGGTTGCCCCCATACTCACATGATCCTCTTGTCCATTCGAAGACACAATCGAGTCGCTACTTGCAGCATAACAATACATTTTATTCTGGCTTACTACCGATGCTGCAACATATTGCGGAATCATAAAGCCTGAGTTAAGCCCCGAGTCGGCAATTAAAAACTCTGGCAAATCGCGATGCCCCAATATTAGTTGCGCCGTACGTCGCTCAGATATATTACCAAGCTCAGCCATAGCAATAGCTAAGAAGTCAAATGAAATAGCCAATGGCTGACCATGAAAGTTACCACCAGATATAATTTCATCCTCATCAGGAAATATAGTGGGATTATCAGTCACCGAATTTATTTCAGTAAGCAATACAGATTTCACATACTCCAATGAATCTTTAGAAGCACCATGCACCTGTGGAACACATCTAAAAGAGTATGGGTCCTGAACATGCTTTTTATCACGCACAATAATTTCACTTCCCTCCAAAAACTTACGAACATTTTGCGAAGTCTCTAGTTGCCCAATATGAGGCCTAATCAAATGAAGCTTTTCATCAAATGGTTCGATATGACCATCGTATGCATCCAGAGAAATTGAGGCAATAAGATCAGCACGTTTTGACAAACGATGCGCCTTTAACACCGCATACACACCATGGGCAGACATAAACTGAGTACCATTCAATAATGCCAATCCCTCTTTACTTTTCAATTTAATAGGTGCCCACCCAAATTCATCCAACACACTACCCACATCTCTTTTCTTTCCCTTATAATGAACATCTCCTTCACCAATTAGAGGTAGAAAAAGATTAGCAAGTGGTGCTAAATCTCCCGATGCACCGAGCGAACCCTTATCATACACAACAGGCAATATATCATTATTAAGCAAATCGAGCATGCGTTGCACTGTTGCCACCTGCACTCCACTATATCCTAATGATAGTGCATGAGCTTTTAGCAAAAACATAAGCTTCACAATAAAAGGCGATACCTCCTCGCCCACACTGCAAGCGTGAGATTTCACTAAGTTTTCCTGTAAAGTATTCAAATCCTCATTTGAAATTGTATGCTTACAAAGCGAACCAAACCCAGTAGATATACCATATATCGGTTCACTCTGATTTTTCATCTTATTATCAAGATAATCACGGCACTTTTTAATTCTCTGTTTTGCCTCAGGTGCAAGTTCAACTTTTATATTCTCCGAAATAATTCTTTCCAAATCCTCAAAAGTCAAATCCTCTTTTCCTATGTAGTATATATTTTTCATAATTTAAGTATTTAGTATTCTATGGTTATTATTTCAAGATATTAAACTCACTTTTATAAGCCACTCCATTTTTAATCACAGTATCCACAATATTCATGCCCACATGATATGGAAGAAACTTATATGATGGAAATTGAAGCAGCACCAAATCACCCTGCTTACCCACATCAATACTACCAATTTTATCTGCGCGACCAATTGCAGCAGCACTATTAATAGTAAATGCAGTCACAGCCTCCTCAGGCGTAAGCTTCATCTGTATACATGCAAGTGCAAACAATAATGGCACCGAAGATGTAAACGAACTACCAGGATTTATATCTGTAGCCATAGCCACTATGCAATCATTATCTATCATTTCTCTACCACGTGCATATTCTTCACGAAGCGAGAAGGCAGTCAGAGGTAATAAAGTAGCCACCACTCCCGATTGAGCCATTGCTTTTATCCCCTCATCAGATGCCTGTAGTAAATGATCAGCAGAGATGCACCCCACTTCGGCTGCAAGTTCTGCACCACCCAATTGTACAATTTCATCAGCATGAATCTTCAATTTAAATCCATGTTCCTTAGCCGCAAGAAGATATTTACGAGACTGCTCAATGTCAAACACATTTTTCTCAGTAAAAATATCAGCAAATTCAGCCAAGCCTTCATTTGCAACTAATGGCAACATCTCGTTTATATTAAAATCTATAAACTCATCCTCTCTTCCTTTCCATTCGGCTGGAGTAGCATGTGGTCCCATAAATGTTATAGCTATATCCATTGGATGATCCTCGTTAAGCTGCTTCATCACTCTAAGCTGCTTAAGCTCCGTATCCTTATCCAATCCATATCCACTTTTTCCCTCCACGGTTGTAATACCCAGCGTCATCATAGCATCAAGTCTGGCTTTAGCCGAGTCGTACAAGTTTTGATAAGAAGACTCTCTTGTTGCTTTCGTGGTATTCACTATGCCGCCACCACGATTCATGATGTCCATATAGCTGTCCCCACGCATTCGCCACGAGAATTCTTCCTCCCTATATCCACCAAACACAAAATGAGTATGTGGATCTACAAAGCCAGGAAGTAGTGCCTTACCAGTTGCATCAATAACTCTATATTGACTTTCATCTACTGGTATCCCCTCACCCTCATTAAGCACATGAGAAATAACACCATCAGTAACTACTACCGTACCATTTTCAATGACATTCAGGTTAGACATTTCCTTTCCGCGTTTTCCGGAAGAGCCGCTGCAGGTAACAACCTGCGCGGCATTTTTGATAATAATATTATTTTCAGTCAACTCTAATAAATTTATTTACCGATAATCCACTCTCGAATGGAGCAAAAGCACCAATCTCCAGAGATTTGTTATCAGGATTTAGTTTAAAAATGTAATCCTTATTATTGTGAATATCAATAAGCACTCCTCTTAAATGAATTTTTTCTCCGTCAATTAAGTACTCATAATATCCACTACCAATTTTGGGCATTGTTTGCCCCCTTCTCACCTCTGTTCCTCTCTTTAGTTGAAATAGATTTGTCGATTTTGTAAAACCAGGATTCACATTAAAATCCAAAGTGTCAGTCATTGTAGCAGAGTTTACCCACACTCCATTTAGTAAACCACTATTCATTTCCGACTCCACTTTACTACACGAAAAGCTAATCAACGCAATCGCAAACAGCATCAATTTAATTTTTGTCCCCATAATTATTTAATTTAAAATGATTGATTGTATATGTTATTTACCCATATTCAATACTTCTTGATTTCCTTCGCCATTCAATCCAGCCCAATAAGGCCAAAAGAAGAAAGATAGAATACTGCACCGCCGTGAAGTACAATCCTTGCGAAAGGTAGATAGGAATCGATACAACATTACCCACTGTCCAAAATATCCAGTTCTCAACCTTTTTAAATGCCATCAAGATGGTCGCCACCAAAAAGAAAGCAGTATTAAAAGAGTCAATATAAGGCAGGTACGATTGTAAATAATCTATATCGGTTCTGTTTGCATAACGCAGTACAATCAGAGCCAAGAAATAAATTACCAATATAGAGGCCCACGAAGCAACATTTTGCAACTTACTGTTGTGAGATATTTTCAATTTACTCTCACCCTCACGCCCCCACAAATACCACCCATAAACATTAGATATAAAATAGACAGCGTTAATTCCAGCATTTGCATACAACCGTGCTGCAAAACAAATATAGATGTAAATCAACACATTTATTATCCCCACCGGAAATACTAAAATGTTCTCTTTTCGGGCATACCACACGCTGATTACACCCATAGTTGCGGCAAATAACTCTAGCCACCAATTCCAATCAAAAGTCATAATTTAATCTATTAGTTCTACTCTTAAACATTTCGTAAGAGCCACTCCTATACTCTCACAAAAATATGCAACTGTAATTTAAAAACACTCTTTATAAAGTTCAGTTGTGCAATTACATATTATCAGTGCTCAATCTACTTTGTCAACTATTCGTATCTCTGGCTCGCCAACCAAATATACGAACAGCTATTCAATAGTAGAGCGAATTATTCATAAGGATTAATTTCAATGGTTGTATTTTTTTAATTATGAATTAAGATTCAAGAACACTAAATATTTTTATTGTTTAAATTAGTAGAATGCTTCACTGCAAAGATAATAAGATGGTTCTATAAACAAAAGCATTTAAAGCACCAAGATTAATAAATTATTCAAGTTTTTTTAAGCAATATATTTTATCAATACGCCCAAACATTGATTAATCCACACTATAAAACTATCTATTCAAATTCAAACTAATTATCAACATCCTCTATTATTCATTAAACCACAACAATAATTCAAAGTCAATGTTATAAGTAGTACAACTTTTACACAACAAACAATAAAAAACCAACAAATATGAGAAGGAAAATATCAATAACACTCGTAGCCTTGATGATGATAATAGGACTTTCGCTCACTACAACATCATGTACTACAGAAAGCGGTATAGAAGAAACCCAATGGCGAGTAGTTAATATCAAAATTCATAAAAGTGATTGGATTTGGAACAGTGAGTCAGGGCAATATCAAGTAATTGTTGACCTTCCCGAGCTAACTCCGTTTATTTTCAATGAGGGATTTGTGTCGGCATATGTTAAGTTCAACAACAATACTAAAGCCAACCTACCCTACAGTAAAACATATGAATTTGAGTTTGAAGAAGATGGCAATATTTATTACGGAACGTACACCGAAACTATTAAGTGCGATTACCAAGTGGGTAACCCATCAACTGTAGCCTTCTATATCGAAGCCTCCGATTTGATACAAGCCGATGAATATCTCGAAAGCAAAGATTTTCAGGTTGTGCTTATCTGGTAAAATCAAATAAATAGTGGCAAAGCATCCGCTACAATAAACGAACTACCGCCGATGAAGATGAAATCATTTTTATCGGCGTTTTTTTGTGCCTCATTTATTGCATCTTTAATCTCATAAAAAACATCTCCGTGAAGCTCATACTTTAAAGCCTCAACCATCAACTCTTTAGGATCAATGGCTCGCTCAATAGCAGCACGCGTAAAATAATACTTGCCATTTTTAGGCATTAGCTTTAGCACCGAGTCAATATCCTTATCATTTACCATTCCAAAAACAATATGTAAGTTTTTATATTGCTCACCCGATAGCTGACGCACTATATATTTCATTCCATGTGCATTATGCCCAGTATCGCAAACAATCTTTGGATTGTTGCCCAACTGCTGCCATCGTCCCATTAGCCCAGTCAACTTCACCACATTTTCGAAACCGCCAACAACAGCCTCATCCGAAACCTCAAACCCTATCTTATTCAACATCCTCACAGAGGCTATAACAGTACGTGCATTCTTCTCTTGAGCCAATCCTATAAGCTGAGGTCTTATATTATCAATACCCATGGCACTAATCACAAGCTCACCGTCTATGCGCAAAGCTCTAAAATCACCCACCTCATCTTCTGCAAACACTATGGGGGCATTACACTGTTCAGCCCTATGCTCAAATACTTCTCTTACAGAGTTGCTCCCAGTCTCACCTATAACTACAGGGACACCCTCTTTTATTATACCAGCTTTCTCTTTAGCCACTTGCTCTAAACTATTACCCAAAAACTGAACATGATCGAGACCAATATTTGTAATCACGCACATTTCAGGAGTTATAATATTTGTACTGTCTAATCGTCCACCAAGGCCAACCTCCACAACAGCTACATCCACCTTTTGCTCCTCAAAGTATTTAAAGGCCATCTCCATCGTAAGTTCAAAAAACGATGGCATCACAGGCTCGATATCTTCTCTGTATCTCTCAACAAAACTTACAACATACTCTTTTGAAATCATCTCGCCATTCACTCTAATTCTCTCTCTAAAGTCAACCAAGTGAGGAGATGTATAAAGTCCAACCTTGTATCCCGATAGCATCAGCATCGAAGCCAGCAAATGCGAAGTAGAACCCTTACCATTTGTACCCCCCACATGTATAGTTTTATATTTTGTGTGAGGTTTGTCAAAAATTGCATCCAATTTATGGCTATTATCAAGTCCAGGCTTATAAGCAGCCTTCCCTACTCGCTGAAATTCTGGCATTTGGTTATATAAATAATCGAGAGTCTCGTTGTAAGTCATATTATATTTTTATTAAGCAGATATAATCAATAAAATAAGCGTTTCAGATAATCCAAAACGCTTATTTATATATAATGTTTTTAAATGTAGCTACTATTATTAGTTTTTAAGTGGCAACACCGAATACTGGTTTGAATAACGCAATTGCTGATCCACATAATTCTCATCATATGATATTGTAACATCAGTAACATTACCGTTATCATCTTTCACCAGTTTATAAACAGGGTTTACAAAGCCTTTGTATGGAGCTAAATTAAGTTTTGCATATCTATCAAGCACCTCTTTATGTAGCGCTTGATTAATTTTTACACCATAATTCTCTACCAAAGCCTTACCAGCCTCATAGTCACCCTCCGATTTAATTCGCTGAACTTCCGAAAGAAGAATTCCAAACAACTCTCTCAGTTTTGCATAATCGTTAATCTCAACATAAGTTTTACCATCACGCTCCACAAGCTCCACCACATTATCAGCCTTACCATTCTCTATCACCCAATTAGCAATAAGAGCTCTATTACGCATATGAGCCTGCTCAATATCCTTACCAAGCTGAACACGTGTAAGTTGCGTCATCGCACCATTCATAATATACTTGTAGTACTGAGCTTTGTATGCATCAGCATCGGGTAGTAGGCCAAGCTCTATTAGTTTGTCATCTGCAAGATAGTACAATGCAAACAAGTCAGCACGAGTTTCTTCAAGTGGCGAGGCATATGCACGCAGAGCATCTGTGTCAATTCCAGGCATCAATTTTCCAGAGCCATGCCCCAAACACTCATGCAAGTCAGTGTGAAGATCATCAGTCAAACCCCCATATTTTTCCGATTGTTCGCGCTCCACATCACTCCACATAAACTCCTCATCAAATCCACTTCCTTGTGCCGCATTTGAGTATGCTGATGTAATATTATCAATAGTCACAGATTTAGACCCATGATCTCGACGAATCCAATCTGAGTTGGGAAGATTAATACCAATTGGAGTAGCAGGATAGCAATCACCACCAAGCATAGCCACAGTAATAACCTTAGCCGAAATACCCTTCACCTCCTCTTTCTTAAATTTCGAATCGATTGGCGAATGGTCCTCAAACCATTGAGCATTTGCACTTATAATATCTGTACGCTTTGATGCGTCCTCACTCTTAAAGTTTACAATCGATTCCCAAGTAGCCTTCATGCCCAGCGGATCAGCATATGTTTCAATAAAGCCATTTATAAAGTCAACTCTCGATGTAGTATCGTTAGCCCACTTTATTGAGTAGTCATCAAAAGTCTTTAGATTACCCGATTTATAAAAATCTATAAGCGAAGCTATCACATCTTTCTGATTATCGTTAGCCACCTCAGTAGCTTTCTCTAACCATCCCACAATCCGTTCGATAGCTTTACCATACATTCCATCAATTTTCCAAACCTCTTCAGTCACCACTCCATCTTTTTTCACCACTTTGCTATTCAAGCCGTATGAAATAGGAGTGTGATCCTCGGGGTTCTTCATTGCGTTATAAAAGTTCTCAACCTCCTTTTGAGTAACTCCCTCATAAAAGTTTACTCCCGAAGTAGCCACAATATCCATTCTTGCATCCTGGTTCATTCTTTTAGGCATCACCTTTGGATCGAACATCAAAGGCAAAATCTCTTTCAATGTCTCATCAGCAGCCATACCATCTCTAAAGGGCATACGGCCAGGGTCAACCCCCTTAACTAACGAAACAAAATACTCTTGCGAAAACTGCGGTATAATTTTATCCTCAGAATAGTGATGATGAACCCCATTTGCCATCCAAATTTGCTTCAAATAGGTCTCAAAGTTTTTCCAGTCATCGGTTGACTTGTTACCCATATAGTTTTCATATATCGATTCGCAAACTCGGCGGATTGTTAAATTCAAGCTATTGTGCTGATCCCACAATATATCGCGCCCCTCTAGTGCTGCTTGCGAAAGATAATAAATAAGCTCTTTTTGCTCCAAAGGCAAATTCTTAAATCCTGGCACATAATATCTCAGGATTTCAATATCTGCAAAACTATCCACATGATACTCAAACGAAGCATCTGGCATATCAGGCTCAGTTGCCCCATTTGATGAGTCGGACGACTTGCCCGTGCAAGAAGCCAACATTAAAAATGATGTAAGCATAAAAATAATTTTTCTCATTTTGATAAGTATATGAATTAAATTGATTTCAGTAGTATATAGAATATATTATCGGCTGGCAAGATATTGCTCATGTCCTTTCTTGCGCAACTTACAAGCCGGGCACTCGCCACAGCCCTCACCCGCTACACCTTTATAGCAAGTAAGAGTATCATTTTTTATAATATCAAAAACACCTAGCTCATCAGCCATTTGCCACACACCTGCTTTATCGAGACTCATAAGAGGAGTATGAATTTTAAAATCACTCTCCATAGCTAAGTTAATTGTAGCATTTGCCGATCTAATAAAATCAGATCTGCAGTCTGGATATCCACTATAATCTGCTTCCGACACACCAATTACGATGTTACTAATGTTTTTTGAATATGCTATTGTAGCAGCAAATGTAAGAAATAAGAGATTTCTACCTGGTACAAAAGTATTTGGGAAAGTTCCATCGGGTTGCTCTTCATCCATTGTAATAGATGAGTCTGTGAGACTGTTGGGTGCTAACTGAGAAATCAGAGAGGCATCCAACTCTTTAAAAGAGACATTAGCCTTTTCGGCAATTTTGCGTGCCACAACTACCTCTAGTGAGTGTCGCTGTCCATAAGATATACACAAAGCGCTCACATTTCTAAAAGTTTTCTTAGCCCAATAGAGGCAAGTTGTTGAATCTTGTCCTCCAGAAAAAAGTACTAGTGCATCTTCATTCTTATAATCAATCATCTCCTTCTCCTTTCCTTAATCTTATTTTCTAATGTATCTATTAAAACTAAATACAAAAATAAAAAATTATTTGCACATATGTGCCCGACAATCTCAAAAACGAAGAGAGAGCGAAAGATATCATCACTTCCACTCTCTCTCTCACATTATATATATATGTATTTACTCTAAGCCTCGCGCCATTGTTTGTTCAAAAGCTCAACAGCTTCGGCAACTACCACGTTGCGATCGCCCTGACAGCCGCATTCGAAGCTCACATAGCCATCGTAGCCTATAAGTTTCAATCCTTTAAAACCATCTACATAATTGTCGGCAGCACCATCTTCACCTGGCATGCTTCTACGCTTGCGGCTAGCCATATGCACATGCGAGAGATATTTGCCTGCAGAAATAAATGCTGCCATATCGCTAGTCTCTTCATGTGTCATATGCCAAAAATCGCCTAAACAGGTTACACCCTGATTATTGATATCGCGACAAACTGATGCAGCATCTGCCACTTGACGCATATAAAAAGCCTCACGTCTGTTTAGTGGCTCTAATATTATAGTAGTGCCATGCTTTTGTGCAAATGAGCCTAAGTCATCAAGCTCTTGACAAAGAAAGTCGCGAGTTTCTTGATTGTGTGGCATCACCGGAACTTGACTATTAAATGCTGGTACCATAATAACGCCAACCGAGTTGAGCTCGCCCGCAGCTATTATAATCTCCTCCATCGAGTCTCTAAACTGTTTTCTGATAGCTGCATCGGTTGACAAAACAAACCCTTCAAATCCGGCACACACAGCACTCACATCAATATTGCGCCCTTTCAGTGCATCTTTAAACTCGGGCAATCGTTGTGTGATATTATTGCCATGTGGTTCGAAGCCAACTACACCATGCTTCTCCATAAAGTCGAACTTCTCTGCAAGATTCTTGCCTGGAGCAATTCCCTCTTGAAAAGATAATTTCAGCTCAGCTTTTATAGGATATTTGGGTGCATCAGTAGCAGTGTGTGAATTGGCAAGAGCTTTAGCCGAAGCACCTATTCCTGCGGCAACTACACCTGCAACTGATGTCTTAACAAAGTTTCTTCTATCCATAGTTCCTCAATTATTTGGGTGAACCCGGTACTGGAACTGTGAACGAACTCATATCCATTTTTCCAATATTTAAATCTTCTGGCATATAGTTGAGCGACGAAGCTGTCATCTCATCCCATTTTACCTCAGCACCAGTATAGGCCGATTCGCGCCCCATAATTGCAGCCATATTAGAAACTGCTGTTTCTGATGCTTGCTCTATTGGCTCATTTTTGCGAATACTATTTACCAAGTTGACATGCTCAAGTGTGTAAGGATTTGTTTGTTTAAAGTTAGACTTCTCCTCATCGTAGTTAAATTCCCAGATAATATTACCCTCTAAGTCTTTAATCTTACAGCCACCCTCGCTTGTCCACGAGCCCTTAGTGCCTTGAATAAACTCACTCACATTATTTGCACAACCATCAATCTGGCGCGACATACTATGCAAGTGTACACCATTATCCATCACAAAGTCGATGCTAAAATTATCGTACTGATCACCAGTTATACGTCTTTGACGTGATCCAAAGCCAACTGCACTAACAGGTTTCAAACCGCTGAACCATAGGAACACATCAATATTATGAACATGTTGCTCCACAATATGATCGCCTGATAACCATTTCCAGTTTACCCAGTCGCGCACCATAAACTCAAAGTCGCTCCAACCTTGTTGACGCTCACGATACCACAACATATTTTGGTTCCAATAAACTGTTCCGCCTGTAATTTCGCCAATAGCTCCATTCATTATTTGCTTATACGATTCTACATAGCTACGCTGATGGTGACGTTGAGTTCCAGTTACAATCTTCAAATTTTTTGCTTGTGCCTGCTTTGCAGCAGCTACCACAGTTCTATAACCTACTGCATCTACACAAATTGGTTTCTCAAGAAAAGCATGCTTGTTTTTTTCAACCGCATATTTGAAATGCTCAGGACGGAACACAGGAGGTGTACAATCAATAAGCACATCGATATCGCTATCAATCACTTGCTTATATGCATCAAGCCCCACAAATCTCTTGTCGTTAGAGATTTCGATACCTCTTTCATTTTTCAATTTATCGGCTAGTCCATCTACCTTATCCTGAAACACATCGCCCAGGGCAACGATAGTTACACCATTTGCCGAATTAAGAAAATCATCTACTGCGCCCGATCCTCTACCGCCGCAGCCCACTACTCCCGCTTTTAGCTCCTTGCCATCTGTTGCTAGGTCCACTAAGTCGGGTACATAATATGTGCCCACTTCCTTTAGCGGTTTATTGCCACCTTTCGACTTAGAGTCGCCACTACATGATGTCAAAAAACCAGTGGAACCAGTGCCAATAGCACCAATCATACCAGCCACAGCCGAGGTTTTAAGGAAACCTCTTCTTGATAGATTATTATTTTTTTCCATGATTTGAAAATTTGTTTTAGTATATTTTGTTTTAGTTGTTATCTATTCTTTATCCTTGCTTATAGCACTCTCTGGCTCACATACTACTCTAAAGCCAACACCCTTCACATCCGAGTACCACCAAATACTCTTAGGTTGTTGTGGATCGGTTTTCAACCAATCATCGTGCATAGTGTGTGCACGAGCTGCCGATCTAACATCCGATGCATCCGAGAAGTATGCGCCACCTCTTACCACCCACTCGTCGCCCTCGGTAACTAGTGGATCTATTACCCCATCGCTACGCTTGCTATATGCCTCAGGATCGTACTTGTCGGCGCAATATTCCATCACATTACCCAACATATTTTTCAACCCAAACGGGTTTGCCTTAACTAATGAAGGCTCTTGAGTGCGATGATTGCTATTATTATCATATATCACGTAAGCACTTATGCTATCAGTTTTGGCTGATATAAACCTACGTGCAAAACCTTTATTTGAAAAGCTCTTTGGACTGCCACCAAAAAAATAGGGCGTGTCGGTGCCACCACGTGCAGCATACTCCCACTCAGCCTCAGTAGGCAGACGATACTTCTTACCAGTTTTCTCGCTTAGCCATTGGCAAAACACCTCAGCAGCATAATGAGTCATAGTAATAGCAGGTCTATCGCCCGAACCCCATCCTTGATCAGGAAATCCAAAAGGAGGCGTTGGTCCCGATATTGCATCCACACCCATTGCATTAAGATTGTTTTGATAAACAGTTTCGGGAGGTGTGCGTCCCTCACTCATAGTTTGAGCATAGAACGACCAATACTGATCCCAAGTAGCCTGCACCTCAGCCATAAAAAACGAACTCACAGTAACTTCGTGTTGTGGTGCCTCATCACTATTATGAAATGGCTCTTTGGGAGAACTACCCATTATAAAAGTGCCACCATCGATAGCCACCATATTAAAGGAAACCGCCGTGCCAGGTATTTGCTCCGTATAGTTTTCGAAAGCGTTTACCACTGTTGGCTCCTTAAAGTACATACTTGTATCGGCTATTGCCTTCATACCTCTAGGAATTCCCACCATTTGAGAGTGAGAATAGTTGGGATCGTAGTGCCCCACATCTAAGTGGCAACTGATACATTGCAAGTTCAACTTTTCATGATTCTCATCATAATACATATGTGCAGTAATACCCTCATCTGATATGCCCTGTGGGAATAAATCTTGGTGACAATGCACACACGAAGCATTAGGTATATATTTTACGGCATGCTCCAGCTCGCGCTTTTTGGCCCAATCGATATCCGCAGAGTCTTTGGTAAGATAGCTCCACACATCTCGTACTCCCAGTTTCACCTTGGCCGAATAGTGCGCCCATGTATCATCGCGAGGCGGTAAGTGGCAGTCGATACAGTTAACCATCGTACCACTTCTATTATTAACGTGTGTAGATAATTTCCACGATTCTTCGGCATGCGGGTGCATATGACACATCATACACGACTCGTTAGTAGAAAAATATACCGAAGTTTGATATAAAGATGCTACAAAAACCACACCTATAAAGATACCAATCCATAGGTAAAAGCTTTTGCGCTGATGAATTTTCTTCTTTTTCTTATAATTGTGTGGGGCTCTTCTTGACCTTGCCATTTAATTAGAAATTAATGCTTTAGAATAAGAATTTATAGTTACAAAAACTACAAACAAACTCGTTGCAATTGTTCAATCGGCAAATATAGGAATTATAAATTATTTATTAATCTAATTTATATTAAAAACAGATAGTTAGAAGGTTAATCAACTACTAGTTGTATTAATAAAAGGAGCACCAACCATAGCGTATATTTATACGCAATCAGCACAACATCATCTGATTTAAGAATCAAGAACTATACATGCCACACAAGGTTGATTTTTCGATAAAAACAGCTCGTTATGCATTTCCGCCACGTAGTTTTGCTCAAACCCGGGGCGGGTCTAATTTTCGAACTTTATTTTTGCCAAAACCCGGGCAGTAATGGAATAGAATATATCATTTTTAGAGTAAAACGATACGCTACAATAAAACCCGCTACGCAATCTGTTAAAAAACCTTGCGTTAGAGATTAAATCCAGTCAATTTTGCACAAACTAACACCCGTAAAAGTTCAAAAACTATCATTTTTGCACCAAACCCGTCCCGTGTCAAATTAAGGCCAATTGATTTTGCCAAATCCCGGGGCGGGTTTAGTCAATTCATGAATATATGTGAACAAAATCAGACAAAAAGCGCGCAAACTATGTGAACAATCACTAAAAACCACTCATTTTGGTCTAAAAATGATCTGGAACACATAAATACCCTGCCAGGTCGTTCCAAAAAAAATTTTTTTTATTCCATCACGGGACGGGTCTGTCGAAAATCAAAAAAAAGAGGAGAAAACACAATCTCGCAAAACACTGATAATAAGCAATGAAACTTATATTAACCATTTAAAGGCACGTCTAAAAGTGAAAATATTAACACTTTCTGAACAAAAGTTCATCAATAGTATTAAATAGAGCCGTTTCTGCATATTTACATGACTATTTTTTTACAGTTTGCCTATATTTTTGGTTACGGTGGAAATATACACAACAACAGTAATGAGTGTATAAATATTCTCAAAAGAAGAATTCATATTCAAATATAATATCAATGTAATGAAGAACTGAAATCTTAAATAAAAAGATTGACAAGCAGGCATATCAAATTAAAATTTTAAATTTGCATAAATGTGACTTCACATCACCGACAAACTAATAATTATAGAGCAATGAAGTATCTACTTTCACTACCAGCCAATGCTGCGAAGAACTTTCACGAACTAAACAGTAAATCTGAAGACAACTGGTTTTGCACTTCCGACCCTAAGGATAGACGCCTAGGCTCGGGAGGTGGCACCATATGGCTAATGGAGGACTGTCGCAAAGCCGAACAAACTGAAATGAAATTTGACGAATGGTTGGCAAACGAAAAAAGGATATTAATTCATGCGGGGGGACAAAGTCGCCGACTACCAGCTTATGCAATTTCGGGTAAAGCGGAACTGCCAGTGCCAGTATTTAGATGGGCACGTGGTCAGAAACTTTCGCAGAGCTTGCTATCGCTACAACTACCACTCTATAAAAAGATTATTGCAGAAGCACCAAAATCGCTCAACACACTTGTGGCAAGTGGCGATGTATATATCCGCTCGGACGAGGGACTACCAGCAATACCCGAAGCCGATGTAGTGTGCTTTGGTCTTTGGGTTGACTCCACTTTGGCCAGTCGCCACGGAGTATTTGCCAATCGAAGAGAAACCCCAAACGAGTTAGACTTAGTACTACAAAAACCAACAATTAAAGAGCTTGAAGATTTATCAAAAACTCATTTCTTTTTGATGGATATAGGATTGTGGTTGCTCAGCGACAAAGCAGTGCAAGTGCTCAGAAAGCGATCGCACAACCAAGATGGCGAAATTGATTTCTACGACTTGTATTCAGATTTTGGGAGAGCATTAGGTGCAAACCCAGCATTAGAAGACGAAGATATCAACAAGTTGTCAACAAGCATTGTGCCACTACCTAGTGGAGAGTTTTATCACTTTGGCACCACCAAGGAGATGATAACCTCAACCCTATCATTGCAACACAAGGTTTTTGATCAACGCCTAATAATGCATCGAAAGATAAAACCCAACAGCACAATTTTCACACAAAACTCAAGCGTAAATATAGCATTCACAGAACAGAATAATAATATATGGATTGAGAACTCGCATATTGGTAGCCAATGGAGTGTATCGTCGGGAAATGTGATAACGGGCGTGCCACACAATAATTGGATGATTCATATTTCGGACAATATGTGCCTTGATATAGTGCATATGCCAAATGCCAAATACGCCATTCGCACATATGCTATTGATGATAAGTTTAGTGGAGATATATACGATAGAGATACCCACTGGATGGGACAATCGGTGAAGGAGTGGGCTACCGAAAGAGGAATAGACCTAATGGAAATGCAGGGTGAGACTTCTGACATTCAACATACCAAGCTTTTCCCAGTGGTGGACACCATCAACGATATGGAGCGACTAATAAAGTGGATGATGGGTAGCAATCCCAACGATGAAGAGGCGTATAACTTATGGAGCGAACTGCCACGACTATCAGCAGATGAGCTAATGGACGAAGCAGATCTGAAAGCTCTGTATGAACAACGGAACAACTTTAGGCGACTAAATTGCAAAACTATTGAGCAAAACTATGAGAGGAGTGTGTTTTATCAACTCGATTTGGCAGACTTGGCTAATGAGTATCACAAAATGAAATTAGCCCCACCTAATATATTAGCTGATAGTGCCGACGAATTGCGTAAAATACATAACCATATGTTCCGCTCGCGCATATACTCGCTAGCGGGCAACAGAGAAAGAGCTCAGACAGAAGAGGAGAAATCATTTTCTCTTCTTAGGAATGGGATGATAGATGCGCTTATAAACAATAAACGAGAGCCAAAATTGGATGCTTACACCGATCAGATTGTGTGGGGCAGAAGTCCCGTGCGAATAGACTTAGCTGGAGGGTGGACAGATACACCACCATACTCGTTATACACCGGTGGCAATGTGGTGAATATGGCTATAAAACTAAATGAGCAGCCACCACTGCAAACATATATACGCCCGCTAAAGGAGCACAAAATAATACTCCGCTCGATAGATATGGGCGATAGCGAAACTATTGAAACATATGAAGAGCTGAGAGACTACAACAAGGTGGGCTCGGCCTTTTCAATACCCAAAGCAGCATTAGCCCTGTGTGGCTTTGTGCCAGAGTTTTCGCAATCAAAACACAATTCGTTAAAAGAGCAACTACAATCATTTGGCTCAGGAATAGAGGTAACACTGCTTGCTGCAATACCTGCCGGATCGGGGTTGGGGACTAGTTCGATACTGGCCTCAACTGTGCTAGGTGCACTAAATGACTTCTGTGGATTAGAGATGAAAAATCATGATATAGGCACTTACACATTAATCCTAGAGCAATTGCTAACCACTGGTGGCGGATGGCAAGATCAGTATGGGGGCATTTTTCATGGCGTAAAATTGCTACAATCCGAAAGAGGATTTGACCAAAAACCACAGATTAATTGGTTGCCCGACTATCTTTTTAAAGACGCTATGTATAAATCGTGCCATCTACTCTATTACACAGGCATAACTAGAGTGGCAAAGGATATACTAACAGAGATAGTAAGAGGTATGTTTTTGAACTCAACTCACCATTTACAAATTTTGGAAGAGATGAAAACACACGCCCTTGATATGAGCAAATGCATACAGAGAGGCGATTTTGAAAACTACGCCAAATTGGTACTAAAAACATGGCAACAGAAAAAACTGCTTGATGGTGGCACCAATCCCCCTGAAGTAGAAAAGATAATCCGACAGATAAAAGATTATGCGCTTGCATACACATTGCCTGGTGCTGGCGGTGGTGGTTACCTCTACATTGTGGCAAAATCGGCTGAGGCAGCTGCATTAATAAAGAAAGAACTCAACAACAATCCACCAAACAACAAAGCACGCTTTGTGGATATGACAATTTCAGACAAAGGATTTCAGGTTACACGATCGTAAACAAAAAAGCATGGCAACACGCTGCGATAAACAAGAGCGTGTTGCTATGCCATAATTATAGTACTTGAATAAGACCCTACTTAAATATAAAATATACAGCAAGCACCAAAAACATAAAGCCTATTATGTGGTTTAGCTTTAGTTGAGCACCAAAAGCCACATATGAAAAAATCACGAATATGACTAATGTTATCACCTCTTGCATCACCTTAAGTTGCATAAGCGAAAAAGGTCCACCATTTGCTTCATAGCCAATCCTATTGGCTGGGACCTGAAAGCAATACTCTAAAAAGGCAATGAGCCAACTAAAAACTATGATACCAAACAGAGAAAGCCTAGAAAACCATGGATATTCAACCAGTTTTAGGTGCCCATACCAAGCAAATGTCATAAATAGATTTGAACACACCAGTAGCCCGATAGTTAATAAATAGTTCATAATAATGAGTAGTTTAAAAATCGGGACAAAATTAGTAATAAAATCTCACGATTTTATCTTCCAAACTTTATATTAGAATTTAGCTTAATGCCAATACCAGGTAAGTCTCGTGGAATAATCTTTCCATCCTCAAGAGTGGCACCATCAAAGCAATCATTACCAATAAGCAGTGCACCATCTAAATCGGCAAAATCCATACCCGAATATAGCTGCGAAGCTGCCGAAATGGCACACGAAGTCTCAGTCATACAGCCAATCATAACCTTCATGCCCAAAGCCTCAGCTAAGTTTTTCATTTTCCAAGCTTCGCGCATACCAGTGCATTTCATTAGCTTAATATTAATTCCTGAAAAAACACCCTTCATGCGCTCTACATCATATAGGCGCTGAATAGATTCATCAGCAAATATTGGTAAGGGGCTACGTTCAGTGAGCCAAGCATTATCATCAAGATTATGCTTCGACATAGGTTGCTCAACCATCACAATACCCTTTTCGTTGAGCCAATGAATCATATCAAGAGCATAGTGCTTATCCTTCCATCCCTGATTAGCATCTACTGCCAAAGGTAAATCGGTAACAGAACGAATAGCCTCTATCATTCGTTTATCATCCGGTCCACCCACTTTCACCTTTAGCACATTAAAACGACCCAATGCTTCGCGAGTTTTTTGGCGAACCATATCATCATCGTCGATACCGATAGTGAAAGTTGTATCTGGAACATTTGTTTTATTAGCCCCATACATTTTATACCAAGGTGCACCTATTATTTTGCCAACCAAATCATGCAGTGCAATATCAATAGAAGCCTTTGCAGCAGTATTGTTTATTGCAATGTTATCCACATAATCAAGAATCTCATCCATATGCGTGGGATCGGAAAAACCAGAAAGGTCAACCTTTTTTAAAAACTCAATTACCGAAGCTTGAGTTTCGCCAAGGTATGGAGGAAGCGAAGCCTCGCCATAGCCAACGAGACCATCGTACTCTAGTTTAGTGAGCACAACTGGTGTGGTGTTGCGCGAAAAACCTGATATAGTGAATGTGTGCACAAGCTCCAGATTGTAGGGTGTCCACGATAATTGCATTTTGCCTGATTGATTAATTGATTTCATCTTATTTTCTGATAAAACATTGCTAGACGACAAAGGCGATGCAGCCAATGCAGCAGCGGCCATTGCGCCAGTTTTTAAAAATGTTCTTCTGTCTTGGTTCATAGTTTTTTATTATTTGCAGTTATACAAACTTTTCACACTTCTAAGCTTGGTATCCCCTAATACTCTTTTTGTGCGTAGATATCGGTTAGTATTAAACTCGTCAAACAACTCATCATCGGGGTTAAAGCTATTAACTCTAATATAATCCGAGGCATGAATAAAATGATAATTGCCTATATAAATGCCCACATGCACTATTCTCTCTTTTGGGTTTTCGTCGGTGGCTTTATCACCAAAGAAAACCAAGTCGCCAAGTACCAGCTTGTCAAACTCACCCTTCTCATCTATCAATTCGCCAGTAAGCACTTGCTGCGAGGCATCGCGAGGCAACACAATATCATGCATATAATAAACAGTTTTGGTGAATCCACTACAATCCAATCCTTTTGAAGATGTGCCACCCCACACGTAGGGTATTCCTGCAAATTGCTTTGATAGTACAACTATCGATTCCTTGGTTTGCTCAGGCTCCCACTGATTTAGTAAAATAGCATCAGTTTTTGATACAAACCCCTTTCTATTATCCGAATAAAGTACTTCAAAGAAACTATCATCCTCACCTATTACTGAAATAATATTACCTACAACCAAATCCGACAATGTGGAAGAATTGATATTAGCCTGTTGGAAACTACTGGCAAACAAAGAGGTAACTATCACTTTGGGCATACATAGATAATCTTGTTGCTCCTCTTTTGTCATTCGCTTCACTGCCCCATTTATCCAGCCAATATACTTGTCGGGTGTTTGAATACGAAACCATCCACCCTTTTTATCTAACACCCTAACTGGGGTGCCCATTAGTGTTTGCGTAACCGTTTCGGACGAATAAGCAGCCGCCCTATGAATAGTGCCCACAGAATTATACAAAACCCCATAGCTAAGGCCATCGGTAGCATCATCTGGCAGTAGGCGCACATTGTTTTTAAGTTTATCGGTAGTCATCTCATCTAGTTTTTCGTGTGCATGCTTGCAAGATGTTTCGCCTTGGAGTAACAAAACATTATCATCTTCTACAAGATTAACATCAAATATAACCACCCTTTTGTCGGGTGCAAACTCTTTTTCAATACTTTTGATTTTATTCAGAACATCTTCATTTTGAGCCATAACGGGTAATAAAAAAGGAATTATAAACAATAAGGAAATAAGTTTTTTATCCATCTCGCTATATATTAGAATATAAAAATGCAAGTTACAATATATTTTCGATTTTTATACAACCAAGGACATTGTTTAACTGATAAAGACTATTTTTGCATCTTCATTTCAAACTAAATAATTAAGTAATGAACAGAACAATTAAATTTTCAAACAAAAAGGCGTACCGCTTCAAACGATTTATGAAACAATCGTACAGCGTGTTCAACAGCATTAGCAAGGCGGTAACTATCGGCGTGCTATCAGGTTGCGCGCTTCAGAGTGCACACTCACAATCTGTAACCACAACCGAGCGTGTAGAGATTATCAGTAAACAAGACACACTAACAACTGAGGAATTGCTTGACGAAGTGGTGGTGACAGCATCGAAAGCAACAATGCCGCTAAATATGGCTGCAAAGTTGGTAACGGTTATCACATCCCAAGAGATTGAGCGAAAACCGATTCAGAGTATCGAGGATTTACTGACGCACTATTCGGGTGTTGATATTCAACAGCGAGGGCCACACGGCGTTCAGGCAGATGTTTCAATAAGAGGTGGCTCATTTGACCAAACAGCAATACTACTTAACGGAATTAACCTTACCAACCCACAAACAGGACACTACAGTTTCGACATTCCCATTAACATTTCGGATATTGAGCGCATTGAAATTGTGCAGGGACCATCATCGCTTGCATATGGTGCCGGGGCATTTGCGGGTGGAATAAATATTATCACCAAAAAGGATAGGCATACCAACATTAAAGCAAAAGTGGAGGGCGGAATGCATGCACTTATTGGCACAGAAGTTAGAGCAGCACTGGTGAATAAAAACACAAATCATCAATTATCGGCAGGATACAGACAATCGGATGGATATATGGCCAATAGTGACTATAAGATGTTGAACCTATTATGGCAATCACAATTTGAGAGCGATAATGCTAAAGTCGGCATCACTGCGGGATACAATGATAAGAACTATGGTGCTAATACTTTTTATTCGGCTGCATTCCCCAATCAATATGACGATACCGAATCGATATTTGTATCAGTAAGTGGTGAAACAAGCGGCAAACTTAAATTTATGCCCCAACTATACTGGAACAGACATTATGATGAGTTTCAACTAATAAGAGGAGATGCCTCAACAATTCCCTACAACCATCACCGAAGCGATGTGTGGGGCACAAATATGAAGTGGCAATATGCATCGCAATTGGGCATCAGCTCGTTTGGTGGCGAAATGCGCAATGAGTCGATACTAAGCAGTGTGCTTGGCAAACCTATGGATAATGCAATTGGAAAATATACCAATGCCGATAGCAGAACAAACATAAGCATATTTGCTGAACACAACTTCATATACAATAATATGACACTATCAGTGGGTGCGCTACTAAACCACAATACATCCATCGAGAATGAATATAAAATTTATCCTGCCATCAATGGTTCGTATCGATTTGATAACGGAATAGGATTGTTTGCCTCGTGGAATAAGGCTACACGTACGCCAACCTTCACCGACTTGTATTATACTACCGTAACTCATACGGGAAACACCAATCTGAAAGCTGAAAATTCAGAAGCCTTTGAGACTGGAATAAAGTACAGCAATCACTATTTAAATGGCTATTTAACTGCATTTTATATGAAAGGTAGCAATATGATAGATTGGATAAAACCAGATGTGGATGCACTATGGTTTTCAGCAAACCACTCAGAGATTGATAAATATGGTGTGGAAATGGGACTCGACATCAATCTTGAAAATATTATGGGCAAAGGCCAACCACTAAAAATGGCCAGCATTGGGTATATGCACCTGAAGCAGGATATGATGGAAAGTGAGTATATATCAAACTATACGTTGAACAATTTGCGACACAAGCTCACTGCATCACTTCAGCATAAGGTGGTGAATAATCTCTCTCTGTCGTGGAGCTTTAGATGGCAAGATAGAGCAGGCTCATATATTAATTACGAAAATGGGCAAGCTGGCGAAAAAACAGACTACAAACCATTTGCCCTTGTGGATTTAAAACTAAACTATTCGTTGGGCAAATACAACATATTCGTCAATGCCAACAACTTATTAAACACCACCTACCTTGATCTCGGCAATCTGCCACAACCAGGGTTTTGGCTAACTGGTGGTGTAAAGGTTGAACTGGGCAACTAACCAAAGAAACCTCAACCACAAAACCTTCCGCTTGATATAAAAGTGTATTGAGTGGAAGGTTTTTTTATAAGA
>CAYTQG010000012.1:39027-42607 GCA_964439965.1 uncultured Proteiniphilum sp. | reverse complement strand
TTTTTTCAATGCTCATGATCATCTGCCAAAGCCTCTTCCCTAGTGGCATGTACTGTGCCCTTTTTGTGCTCAGCGGGTGCATAGATAGAGTATAACTTAAGTGGCTTGTCGGAAGTGTTGATAACATTATGCCATTTGCCTGCAGGAATCATAATAGCATAGTCGTCTTTCACTATCTCTTCAAAGGTAAGATTATCCTCAGCATCACCCATTCTCACAATACCTTCGCCTTGTTCCACTCTAATAAATTGGTCGTGATCGTCGTGTAATTCAAGACCAATATCTTCGCCGGGTAAAATGTTCATAACTGTGAGTTGCATAAATTGGCCAGTCCATAATGCTGTGCGATAAGTTTCGTTTTGAACGGTGTAGTCTTCGATATTGAAAACAAAAGGGGCATTTCCAAAATCTTTATACTCTAGTTGTGTTGCCACTTTCGTGTCCTCAACTTCTGATGTGGTAGTTGTTTGTTGAGGCTGAATGCACGAAGCAATTATTGCGCCCAATGGCAACGCTAAAAATAGATAAGATATTTTTTTAAGCATGTGTTTAAGTTTTTTGATTATTAATTTAGAGTATAAATGTAGTGATTATATGTGTGAAATCAAAATATGAGGGTTATCATATTGATGAGTTACTCTATGCTTTTATTTTTTTCTTTAGATTAAGCTAATGCCAAAAAAATATTTTGCAGAATAGGTTTGTTTTAAAACCAATTTCGTGTATTGTTTGCAATGCGCACTAGCATGAGCATTACTGGTACTTCAACAAGTACACCAACTACTGTGGCCAATGCTGCTCCCGATTGTAGTCCGAATACTGCAATTGCCACTGCTACCGCTAGCTCAAAGAAATTGCTTGCCCCAATCATTGCGGCTGGTGCGGCTATGTTGTGAGGAAGTTTCCACCACTTAGCCCATCCATAGGCAATTAAAAAAATAAGAAGCGTTTGCAAAATAAGTGGTATGGCTATAAGGGCAATATGTAACGGATTTTGTAAAATGGTTTCGCCCTGAAACGAAAACAATATAATCAGGGTTAACAGCAAGCCTATGATGGTGGTGCTATTGAATCTTTTTATAAACACGTTGTTGAAGTAATCGATACCATGCTTACCTACTACCGCTTTTCTTGTTATAATGGCTGCAAAAAGTGGAATTACCACAAACAACACAACTGATAGTATAAGAGTATCCCAAGGAATGACAATTCCTCCAATTCCTAGCAATAGCTTTACAATAGGAATAAAAGCAAACAAAATAATGAGATCATTAAGTGCAACCTGAACTAATGTGTAAGCTGCATCGCCTTTGGTGAGGTATGACCATACAAACACCATTGCTGTGCACGGAGCTGCACCTAATAACACTGCACCTGCTAAGTATTGATTTGCTAAGTCGCTTGGAATGATTGATTTGAAAAACACAAAAAAGAAGAGCCAAGCTAAACCAAACATCGTAAGTGGCTTAATAACCCAATTGGATACAACGGTAATGATAATTCCTTTTGGTCGCCTTCCTACATTTTTTACGCTTTTGAAATCAACCTTCATCATCATAGGAAAAATCATCAGCCATATTAGCAATGTAACAGGAATAGATACGTTTGCATATTCAAAGCGGCTAAGTATTTCGGGTATAATTGGTATGTACTTGCCCAAAGCGATGCCTGCTACTATGCATATAGCAACCCATAGGGTGAGATAACGCTCAAAAAAGCTTATACCTTTTTGCTTTTTGGTCATATTACTTTTTTATTTTTTCATCATATAGCTTTTTAAAGGCTATATTGATTTCATTACGTACTCTTGTGAACTCACTTTTTATAAACTCAGGGGTACCAGTTGCATGACTTGGATCATCAAAACCTATGTGAAGCCTATGTTTTACGTTGCCTACAAAGGTTGGGCAGTTTTCGTTTGCTCCGCCACATACCGTTATTACATAATCCCAGCTATCGTTGATGTATTTATCCACTGAGTCGGATGTGTGGTGGCTAATGTCTATGCCCACCTCTCTCATTGCCTCCACGGCACCTGCGTTTAATTGTCCAGAGGCCTCAGTACCTGCTGAGCAAACTGTTATATCGGGATCGAAAGATTGAAGAAACCCATGCGCCATTTGGCTACGGCAACTATTGCCGGTACACAATATTAATATTTTCATTTGCTACGCTATTTTATTCCCGTTACAGTGATTGAATAAATACCTACCTCACCAGCTTTGTACTGCGAGATTACTGACTTACTTAGATGCTCATTTAGTACCTCGTCGGGTATATGTATTGTTTTGGTTTTCTCGATTGTTACAGATTTAAATCCTGCTTTTCGTATCTCGCTCAAATAATCATCTTGCTGAATAGCGCTTGCGATGCACCCTGCATACATGGCAGCACTATTGGTAAACTCCTTTGGGAAATATCCATCCAAAACCACATCCGATACACAAAAGTGGCCATTTGGTTTTAGCACTCGATGAATTTCTTTGAAAATCAAATTCTTTTGCGGAAGAAGATTGATAACACAATTGCTTACCACAACGTCCGCAATGTTGTCATCTAAAGGCATATTTTCTATATCACCCTCTATAAATTGTATGTTCTGATAGCCTCGCTTTAATCTGTTTGCCTCGGCTTTAGCTATCATTTGTGGTGAGAAATCAATGCCAATAACTTTGCCCAAATCGCCCACTTCTTCTCTTGCGATAAAACAATCATTGCCAGCCCCCGAGCCTAAGTCAACCACAGTATCGCCTTTTTTAATTTTTGAATACTGGGTCGGAATTCCACATCCTACACCTAAATCTGCATCAGGCTCATAGCCTTTGAGGTGGCTATAATCTTCACTCATTATGGTAAAAACTCTTTTAGATTCCTTGGTAGGAGTTGTGCCACAGCAGCAACCACTTTTCAATGCATCACTATCCATTGCTAATTGGCTGTATTGCTCTTTTACCAATAGCTTTAGCTCTTCATTATTCTTCTTCATTTGTAGTTTTATATTATAGGTCGTTCGTAATAGCACGAACAATATAGGTAAATTTTTTTAGCACATGTTTTTTATTTCAGAAGCAAAAAACTCATTAAACAATTGTCTTGCCATGTCCCAGTTTTCTTTGTTTATACAATATCTAACTTTGGGAGCCTCTATCTCACCTTGAATTAAGCCAGCGTTGCGAAGCTCTTTTAGGTGTTGCGATATAGTTGCTTTAGCGTTTGGAAACACCTCGTGTATATCTCCAAAGTAGCAACTATCCTGAGTTTGTAAAAACTGCATAATTGCTATTCTGGTAGGGTGGGCAAGTGCCTTAGCCAATCGCGCCAATTGTTCTGTATTGTCTTTTGTTGTTTTCATCTTCCTGTTCGCAAAAGTACGAACAATATTTATGTTACAAAAATATTTAAGGGATAAATTTCAAATCATATGATTGAAATTTTTTTTTATCAAAGATGTCGTACTAAGTTTGTTATAATTGTACTTGTGTGTGATTCTGATTGTCATGACATTTGCTTAATTGTCTGATTTTTTCTTTTTAGTTTCTTTCTGATCCGGAACCTTCAACCCCTTACTCTTCGCTTCCGA
>CAYTQG010000012.1:0-38927 GCA_964439965.1 uncultured Proteiniphilum sp. | reverse complement strand
TCTTTTTAGTTTCTTTCTGATCCGGAACCTTCAACCCCTTACTCTTCGCTTCCGATATTCCTATCGCAATTGCTTGATCTCTGTCGGTTACTTTCTTATCCGAACTGCTTTTAAGTTTCCCCTCCTTAAATTCCTTCATTACCTCTTCTATTTTCTCTTGCGCCTTTTTTGAATACTTTGCCATAGTTGTACTATCTTTTTTTGTGATTATACATTTTCAACGTGCTTGCTTGTTGATATGTTTAGCAAGATGTTGTGGCAAGCTACTTATTATGTTAATTTACCTTTATCCCTCACCTCCATCTTAGCTCCTCTCTACCTCCTTCTTACCTCCTTTATAGCTCCTATGAAATGATATGTGTTTTTACTATCAAAATAGGCGTTTGTGTAAACAAATATTAGTAAGATGGATGTGGATATTATGGTTTGTTTGTATTTACTGCTGTGATAAATTGTTTCTGTTTATGATAATATATCGCTTGGTTACACAATTTTTTCATTAAAACGTGGTTTAATATATTAGATGAAAATAAGGAATGTGATATATATGGTTCTTGGGCTCTTGTTGTGCTTCATTACAAATTTGAAAGCGCAATGGGATGCTCCTTATAGCCATTTTTGGATGATAAAAAATAGCTATAATCCATCATTTGCAGGGGCTGAAGATAAAATTAGTGCCACGGTTATGTATAAGCAGTTGCACTCAAAGGCAGAAGATGCGCCTAGTGTAGTGCATTTTTCGGGTAGTATGCCGTTTCAGTTTTTAGGATTAAATCACGGGGTGGGGGCTGTGTTGACTAACTCTATGGTTGGCAAGGAGCGAAATCAGTTTTTTGGTGCTCAATATTCATATAATCAGCGAATAGGTAGTAGCTTTTTGAATATTGGAGTGCAAGCGGGGTTTTATGATATAAATTATGATGCGTCGTCGATAATATCAAGGATAGACTCAACTAAATCTGCTGCAAAACAGATGATTGCAAATCCTGCTGAGGGGAAACCATTTGATTTTGGTGCTGGTGTTTCGTGGACTTCCCGTAACTACTTTGTGGGGCTGGGTGTAAGACATATTAATGAGGCTAGGTATTATAGTACTAATCTTTATAATGATAGCATGGGAGAGATGAATGGCGACTCATTGCGCGCTACGATACCTATGTCATATAATTTTATGGCTGAATACAATATTAAATTATTTAATACGTTATTTGAAGTAGAGCCGATGTTGTTTTATGAATCCAATACATATGCAAGTAGCTTATATGGTGCTTTGCAGTTGAACTGGAATCGTAAATTATCGCTTGGAGGTATGTGGAGAAGGAATGCTGGTTATTCAGTGTTTGCTGGTGCTAATTTAAGTGGTATAACACTGAGGTATGCCTACGATCAAAATCAAAAAATAAACGGGATTAATTATGGTCCCAATCATGAGATATTGATTCAATATAACTTTGATCGAGACTTGTTTAAACCCAAGCCACAGCCTTATAGGAGCATTAGGCTTTTGTAAACTAAAGTAGTACGAGATTATAATTTGATGATATAAAATTATGAGCATAAAGAAAATAATTTTTCCAATCATTCTCTTTGCAACCCTCTTTTCGTGTGGTAGGAGCAATATAGGTCGCACTGGTGGCGAACTTACTGGTGTTCCGGTGGGCAAAGTGTGGAATGAGCCTACACCTTATAATATGGTTCTTGTTACAAGGGGTTCTTATATAATGGGCCCGCAAGAGTTAGATTCGCTTTGGGGAATAGATATTCCCGCTCGTGGTGTTTCGGTAGATAATTTCTGGATGGATGAAACAGAGATTACAAACTCTCAGTACAAGCAGTTTGTGTATTGGGTGCGCGACTCAATAATACGTGAGCGACTTGCCGACCCTGCATATGCTGGGGATGATTTTTATAAAATTACGGAGGATGAGTATGGTGATCCTATCACCCCACGCTTGGATTGGAGTATTCCTATTCCATGGACAAGAAATACTGAGGAGGAAGAGGCTGCCATAAATAGTGTTTATACAACTCACCCTATTACTGGCAAGAAAATGCTGGATGCTAGTCAAATGAATTTTAGATACGAGTGGTTTGACGAAACGGAGGCTGCTAAGCGTCATAATAGATTGAATCCTGGGGAAAGGGTGCTTAATACTGATTATAGGGGTAGAACCGAAGAGCTGGTAGTGGAGGCTATTATGATATCTAAAGATACAGCTTATGTGGATGAACAAGGTAGGATAATAAATGAAACAATTACTCGCCCACTTAGTAGTCTATATGATTTTGTGCATACCAAAATAGTGAATATATACCCCGATACAACCAGTTGGGTTAATGACTTTGATAATGCTCATAATGAGCCATATATGCGGAATTATTTTTCGCATCCATCATATGCTCATCATCCTGTAGTGGGGGTATCGTGGGAGGCAGCAACAGCATTTTGCGAATGGCGAACTATGTATTTAAGAAAGAGCTTGCAGCGAAACAATGTAGCAATAGAAAAGTATAGGCTACCCACAGAGGCGGAGTGGGAGATGGCTGCCCGAAGTGGGAATACTGATAATATATATCCCTGGGGTGCTGGTTCGGCCGAGATTGATGATGAATGCTTTATGGCAAACTTTAAACCTAGTGAAGGTGGATATGCTGCTGATAATCATTTAATACCTGCTAAGGTACGCAGCTTTCAACCTAATAGTATGGGGCTTTATGATATGGCGGGTAATGTGGCGGAATGGACGTCAACTGCCTACACTGAATCGGGAAATGAGGCAATGAGTGATGTGAACCCTGAATATAGATATAATGCTGCAGAGGAGGACCCTTATGCAATGAAGAAAAAAGTGGTAAAGGGTGGCTCGTGGAAGGATGTTTCAACATTTATAAGAGCAGATATGCGTGATATGGAGTATCAGAATGTTGGTAGGTCATACATTGGGTTTAGATGTGTTAGAACTCAGCTGGGGGCTGCCACGTCGAAGAGGTAATAATAGAATAAAGAAGAAGCTAAGATGAATAGAGCGATAAGAAAGATAGAAAATTTTTTGCAAACAGATGGTGGGCAACGCCTTTTGCAATATGGATATAGTTTTGGAGCTGCCATTGTGATTTTGGGTGCATTGGTGAAAGTGCTGCATCTGTGGGGTATATGGGGCAATATTATATTTGGAACGGGTATGGCCGTTGAGGTAGTTGTCTTTATTCTTTATGGACTTGATAGACCTCCTAAGGGATATAAATGGGAGAATGTGTTTCCCGTACTGGATAGTGAGGACCCGAAGGATAGGCCATCATTTCAAGGTGGTGCTGGATATGAGCAGCAGTCTTATTCGCAGCCTTATTCAAAACCAGCTCAACAACCTCAATATGTGGGTGCAGAATATCAGGGTGGTGAAAGTGTGGAACAGCTCTCGTCTGTATCAAATAATGTTGCGAAATTTGCTAATGCCGTTGAAACGCTTACAAATATATCGGAATCATTGCAAGAGTCTTACAAGCATATAATTGATAATTCTCAAAACATAAGTCACAACTCGCTAGGATATGTGCAGCAAATGGAGTCTTTAAATAAAAACATATCTGGACTGAACACTATTTATGAAATTCAGCTTAAAGGAATTAGTAGTCAGATAGATACATTAGAGCAAATAAATAAGGGACTTTCTAATATCAAGGATATGTATAGTGGGAGTTTGCCTGATGGAACTTCGTTTAAAGAAGAGAGTGAAAAAATGACTCAACAAATTAAGGAGCTCAACCAGATATATGCTCGTATGATACAGGCTATGACTGCTGGCAACAATCCCAGCAATCTATAAACTTAAAAACAAACTAGATGGCAAGCAGATTTTCAAATTCTCCGCGACAAAAGATGATCAACCTGATGTATCTGGTGTTCATTGCTATGTTGGCACTCAATGTTTCGGTTGAGGTGCTCAACGGATTTGATATTGTGGAGAGTAGCTTGAGCAATTCATCAAACAATATTCATAATCGTAACAATTTAATCATGGCTGAATTGGAGCAGTATAATGCTCAAAATCGTGAAAAAGCTGGTGAATGGTATGATAAGGGGGTTGAGTTGAAGCAAAAAAGTGATTTTATTATTCATCATATTGATAGCCTTAAAGAGAGTATGGTGAGAGTTGCTGATGGTAAAAAGGCAGATATAAATAATATAAAAAATAGAGAGAATATTGATGCTGCATCTATTGTTATGCTTTCGTCAAATACCAATGAGGGGCAAAACCTTAGAGAGATGATAGTAGGGTATAAAGATTATTTGATAGGTGAAGTGGTTGCAGATGAGAATCGACAAAATATTATTGCGAATAGCCTTGATTTGAGTAACTCGAACTATGATGATGCTGCTGGGAAGGACTGGGAGCACTCGATGTTCTACAATATGCCGGTATCGGCAGCGGTAACTATTTTGACAAAACTGCAAAACGATATTAGACTAACTGAGGGGGAGGCACTAAGTTCGCTATTGAATAATGTGGATGTGGGTGACTTTAGAGTAAACAGGCTCAATGCGTATGTAATACCCGATTCGCGTGTTGTGATTCAGGGGGCACGATATAATGCAAGAATTGTTTTATCGGCCGAAGACTCTACTCAAACTCAAACAGTTTATGTGAATGGGAAATCTCTAGGTGAGGGAACTCATAATACTTATTCAGTAAGCGATTCGAGGGTAGGTACTTTCCCAGTGGATGGATATGTGGAGCTTAAAAGTAGAGATGGGAATGTGTTGCGTCGTAGTTTTTCAGATTCATATACAGTAATAGAACCTATGGCAACTATAGCCCCAACACTAATGAACGTGCTTTATGCGGGTATTGAAAATGAGATTAGTGTTTCGGTGCCTGGTATAATGCCTCAAGATGTGACAGCAACTATGACTAACGGAACTCTTACTAGAAAAGGTTCGGTGTGGGTGGCAACACCTAATAGAGTGGGGCAGGATGTTGAAATATCAATATCTGCTCGCACGGGTGCACAGACAGTAAATATGGCTTCGCAAAAGTTTAAAGTGCGAGCATTACCTGATCCAACTCCTTATATAGAATATAATGATGCAAGCGGAAACCCAGTAATGTTTAAGGGAGGGGGGCTATCAAAAGCTATTTTGATGAATGCTGATGGAATAAAGGCTGCAATTGATGATGGGATCTTGAATATACCCTTTAGAGTAAATAGTTTCCGTACTATATTCTTCGACTCGATGGGTAATGCTATTCCTGAAGTATCGGATGGGAGTAGATTTTCGTCGCGACAAAAAGAACAAATACGTCGTCTTCAGCGTGGTTCTTATTTTTATATTTCGGGCGTGAAAGCTACAGGACCTGATGGTAGTGAGCGTGAAATAGCTGTTATAGAGGTTAGAATAGGATAATAAGATTAAAATATAGAATATGAGAAATAAAGTATTCAAACTAATAATAACATTATTGTTGATTGCTTTTGCAAATAGTGCTTCAGCACAACAAACTGCAAGGGAGAGATTGGAGCAAATTGATTCTTCAGATGTAAAGAGTACTGCCTCGCCGATGTCTGTGAGGGCAAGTCAGGCTTCTCGTTCTCAACCAGCAGACATAGAAAATGCTAGATGGTCGCGTACAATATATCGATACTTAGACTTAAATAAGGAGGCCAACTCACCTTTGTATTTTCCAATAATGCCAGAGAATGGTCGTATGAATCTTTTTTCAATGATTTTTAGGCTTATTGGTGATGATAAGATTGGGGCATATGAGTATTTGGATGGACGAGAATTATTTACAGAAGAGTATAGAATAGACTTTGTTGAGTTTTTAGATAGATTTGGTGTTTATTATCAAACTGAGGGTGATCATTTGGTAATTGATGATGTGGATATACCTAGCAATGAGGTACAAGGTTATTTTGTGAAAGAGGTTCATTATCTTGATAGTCGCTCTTCAGATTTTAAAACAGAGGTGGTGGCAATTTGTCCTGTAATACATCGACAAGATGATTACGATGTTACAACAACTAGATATCCGTTGTTCTGGATTCCATATTCAGATATCAGGCCTTATGCTTTGGGAATGCCTATTATGTCTTCTAGTTTAAATAATTCAATGTTGGGCACAGTAGATGATTTTTTTAGAAAGCGGAGTTATGATGGTGAGATTTATAAAGCTGCTAATCCCCGTAATATAGCCGTAGCTCAATATGCTGCAACTCCAGAGGATGTGGTGAATGAGCAACAAAAAATTGAGCAAGAATTAATGGATTTCAAGACAGTTATTTGGCATGAATATACCGATTCGACAAAGGTGGATGTGATTAATAAGAAAAGAGGGCGTAGGCGAGCTCTACCAAATGTGTCAACACCATCTCCTTCACAATCATCTGGCAACTCGATGCGAGAAAGAAGATATTAGAAAAGCAAAAATGCAGAAGTTAGAATTGTAATCTACTTCTGCATTTTTTATAATAGAATATTTATGGTTCTAATTTAGTTTTGACTGATAAGGTACTCAGCTATTTGAACAGCGTTTAGAGCAGCTCCCTTGTTTATTTGATCGGCCGATGTCCAGAAGGTTAAGCCATTAGGGTTAGTCAAATCTTTTCTGATTCTGCCAACATATACTGGGTCTTCGCCCGCTGCATTAATTGGCATTGGATATTCCTTGTTTTCAGGATTATCAACTAAAACTACACCTTCTGCTCTTGCAAATGCTTCGCGAGCCTGCTCTACAGAAACAGGCTTTTCAGTTTCAATCCATATAGCTTCGGAATGGGCACGAAGAACAGGTACACGGATACAAGTAGCACTTACTTGAATATCGCTGTGCATGATTTTTTGAGTCTCGTGATACATCTTCATCTCTTCTTTGGTGTAGCCATTTTCGGTGAATACATCAACTTGAGGAATCAAATTGTAAGCTAATTGGTATGCAAATTTTGAAACAGTTGGCTCTTCATCATTTGCAATCTGTCTGTGTTGTTCTTCTAACTCATCCATTGCTGCTGCACCTGCTCCAGATGCGGCTTGATAAGTGGACACATGAACAGTTTTAATTTTCGACAAATCATTTATAGCCTTTAGTGCTACCACCATTTGTGTTGTGGTGCAGTTAGGATTTGCAATTATATTTTTTGGTCTATTTAGTGCATCTTCGGCGTTTACCTCGGGTACTACCAGCGGAACATCGACATCCATGCGGAATGCACTAGAGTTGTCAATCATAATTGCGCCATGCTTTGTGATTGTTTCCGCAAACTCTAAAGAGACACCACCACCAGCTGAGACAAAAGCAATGTCAATATCCTTGAAATCGTCGTTATGTTTTATCTCCTTTACGGTTATCTCCTTACCGCGATATGTATATGTGGTTCCTGCACTACGTGATGAGCCAAAAAGTAGCAACTCATCAACAGGGAAATTTCTAGCATCTAGAATGCGAAGCAACTCTTGACCTACTGCTCCACTTGTTCCTACAATTGCAATTTTCATTTCTGTAATAAAATTATATGATGAATATATTTAATGAATTGGCAAATTTAGTAATAAATTGCCTGATAATGATAACCTAATTAGCTGTTTTATTTACTATTTGTATAGAATTCTATCTCACAGCTATCTTTTTGGCCAAATTGCCTATTCTGATAATATAGTATCCTTTGGGTAAATTAAGAGGATATTCATTAGTCCCAGCCTTAACATTGATACTATATACCTTAGTTCCTACAATACTGAATACCTCAAGAACGGAGTCTTGTTTGAGATTCTTAATAACAAGTCTGTTTTCTGCTATAGCAATTTCGGTTTTACCTTCATTATTGTTTTCATTAATATGCATATCAAAATGATTATAGGCTATGCTATTATTGCCCATAATGCCAATTGATAAAGCGAATATTAATAAAATTGTAAGATAAAACTTTTTCATACCAGAGGTTCTTTAATGCAAAAATAGAAAAAAAAGTATATGAAGATAGTTTTTTGCACTTTTATTTGTGATTTTCTACAATAAATGAGTATAAAAGTCGTTATAAATCGATTTCTTGTCCCTCAAAGGCCAAAAAGGTATTTTCAAAAACTCCTTTTGCCTCATCTAAAAGATTATCTAATTCTTTGTAGCGTGATGAGTAGTGGCCTATTATTAGTTTTTTTACTTCAGCTTGTTTTGCTATTTCGGCTGCTTGTTTACTAGTTGAGTGATATGTCTTTTTTGCTCGTGCCAAATCAGCTTGTTCAAAAGTTGCTTCGTGATATAGAACATCAACTCCTTTTATATATGGTATTATGGCTGGATAGTATGCCGTGTCTGAGCAATATGCATATTTTCTTGGCTCTTTGGGTGGTGTTGTCAACAGCTCATTATTGATGATTTTACCTTCATCGGTAATGAAGTCAGCACCCAGCTTAATATCTTTTATTTTGCTGAAAGGTATATTATAAAATTCAATCATATCTCCCTTCATATGTAATGGTGCTGGTTTTTCCTCAATAATAAAACCATTTGTGTGAATGCGATGCTTTAGAGGAAATGAGCTTACCTTTATGGAGTTGTTTTCATATAGAGTGTGATGTTCATGAGGATTGATGTGAATATGATTGATTTTATAGCTCAACTGTGTCCCAAAATACTTTATAAATGGCTCTAAGAACATCTCCAGTTCTTTATGAGCATAAATATTAATCTCGCCAGTTTTCCCCATCAGGCTTAATGTGGACAACAAGCCAGGGAGGCCAAATACATGATCGCCATGAAGATGCGAAATGAAAATAGAGTGTAGCTTCGTCATTTTCGCTTTATATTTTCGCATTTGCAGTTGTGTACCCTCACCACAATCAATCATAAAGAGCTTTTCATTCACTTCAATGAGTTGTGATGTTGGGTTGCGATATGTTGTTGGCATTGCAGAACCACACCCTAGTACTGTAATTCGAAAATGAGTCATACTATTTTACTTTGTATTATAATGATTGGCAGGCTTATTTGTTCAAATCTATGATAGCCCAAAGTGGATAGTGGTCGGAATAGTTCACTCTGTCAATTTTAGCTTTATATGACTTTATATCAGGACTATGCATTATATTGTCAATACGAAACCAAAAAAAGCTCTCGTTGTAGCTAATACCTGGTCCAAAGCCGCTGGCTACAAATGAGTCATTCAAGCCTTTCTTCATTTGAGCATAGGTATAGGATATGGGTGTGTCATTAAAATCCCCACACAGAATGACACCGTCTGAATCTATATCATCAATTTTTTGCTTGACTTTTTTTACTTGATCAGTTCTGATTCTGTATGCTCTGCCTAGTCTGTTGCGAATGTTTGTTGTAACACTTTCAAGGTTTGTTCCTTCAGCGTTTTGTAGGAAGTCGCTATACAGTTGCTTATCTTCATCTGTGATACTGTTAGATTCAAGATGTACGTTTGCAACTGTGTATTTGTTTCCATCAATATTAATAGTATAAACGGCAGCTCCGTTATATGAGGATTTAAAAACTACCTCGTTGGTAGCTTCTATGGGATATTTGGAGAAGCAAGCTAATCCGTATGTAAGACTCTTGCTTGATGATCTTAGTGGGGTTACTGACTTGTAAGGATATTGGCTCAAAACTCTGTTTATATCACGTTGGGTTTTTATGGATTGGCCAGTCTTACTTACCATATACTCCTGGAGGCATACTATGTCGGCATCAGTTTCGGCAATGTAATTAAGAAGAGGATTAACTTTTGTTTTTTTACTCCTCTCATTTATGAATCCTTGTACATTATAAGTTAAAACTTTTATACTTCCTTCAGGAGCCTCTTTGTTTATTATATTAAGTGGAAAAAATGTTGTAATTGGTTTGTAGCAAATAAGTAACGCTAATATTGATATAAGAGCAAGCTTCCATTTCTTAAACAATATCCATAAAATAAGATATAGAATATTTAGTAATAGAATGAAACCAAACCCTAATCCAATATATGAGAATAAGTTTGTTTTTAATGGCGATACTTGCCATGATAAGAATGAGGAGAGCATCAACAAAATAGCAAAGATATTGGTTGCAAATATAAATTGTCTTACTACTCCTGTGAATCTAATATTTCTATTTTTTGCTGGCATCGAATAGTTTCCTCTTTTCTTCTCCTGATAGTCCGTTATATCCTGTTCTTTTTAGTTTATCTAAAATAGCATCTATTTCATCTTGCTCACTTTTCTTACGCGCATTGTACTCCATATCTGTTTCGGCTCGCTGATAGTGAACCTTCATTTTTGATTTCTTCTTTTTGCGAGGTTTTGTAAGATTCACAAACCAATCTATGAGTTTGCCCACCCATGCTGTGATGTCTTTTCCATTTTTATATTGCATTGCAAAAATATATCCAATTACAGCTCCCCCTATGTGTGCAACGTGGCCTCCCTCGTTTACACCATTTCCCAAAGATAAGAAATCTATGACGAAAGCAGCAATAGCAATATAAATAATTTTTATCTGTCCAATGAGTAAGAGATTGAGTTTTACATCTGGGCGATAAAAAGCAACTCCCATTACTATTGCCATAACTGAAGCTGATGCACCAATCATCCAACTACGATCCATAGCTGTAAAATAGGGCACATAATTAAATGCTAGTATGTATAGAAGGGCTCCTGCAAGTCCGCCTAAAACATAGAGACTGCCGAAGACTCGGCCAGTGAAGTATTGAAGAAACATGCGGCCAAACCAATACAGCCATAGCATATTGAACAATATATGCAAAATTTGTTCGTGAACAAACATATATGTGAATAGTGTCCATGCCCTACGTGCTAACTGATGAATACCTGAGGGAACCCCTAGTATGGTAATTATATCGAAGTTGTATATGTTGAAAAGTGTGGTGAATAGACTTACAACCTTAACTACAATAAAAAATGCAAGGTTGATATAGATGAACCTCATCAACACATTACCGCGCTTATATTTTTGTTTTAATTTATTAATAAAATCTGCCATATCCTTTTCCTTTCTTTTTCCAGTAAAGAATCATGAATATTCCAAATAACATTCCTCCAAGGTGTGCAAAGTGAGCTACGTTGTCCCATGCAAAGTTTTTGACACCAAAAACTAATTCGAAAAAGCCGTATCCAATAACGAAATACTTTGCTTTGATGGGGAATGGAATGGGAATAATAAATAGTTCTGCATTTGGAAACATCATACCAAAGGCTAGTAATATTCCGAAAACTGCACCTGATGCTCCCACAGTTACTGAATTTAGAGTAATATTAAGAGCTCCTTGTAGATCGTTTACGTAATTCATGTTTTGCTGCAGCACCCCATAGCCTTGTGAGAAAACCTCTTCAATAGCTTCGGTATTCATTCCTTTCTTTAAAGCTTGTATGCGTATGAAAGCTACAAGTAATTGTATAAGACCTGCTCCCACTCCTGTAACCATATAGTAAGTGAGAAATCTTTTTGAACCCCATACATATTCGATAGTGCGACCAAACATGAAAACGGCAAACATATTAGAGAATACGTGCATAAACGAGCCTGTGTCATGTAGGAACATATATGTAATAACTTGATGTAGCATGAAGCCTTGTGACTCTATATAGTGTAGTCCCAGAAATCTTGTCAAATCAATTCCTTGACGAAGAAAAACTACTTGAGCTAGCCATACTAAAACATTAATGATGATTAGGTTGAGGGTCACTGGTGGAAGTGTCCCGCCAAATATAGATCTTGAATTATTCATTTGTAGCGTTGATAAATTTTGAGCAAAAGTACTGATAATTTCTCATTGTGGGGGCCAATTAGCCCTTATTTCCCCTTTTTTAAATAAAATGCAATTCTTTTTTTGAAAATTCTTGATTATATGTAACAAATAACTTATATTTGGCGACTATATGGGATTAGACCTTAACAAAATAAATATATTAACTTTTTTAAATTGTTCCCTATGAATAAATCAGAACTAATTAATGCAATTGCTGAAAAATCTGGACTCAGCAAAGTTGATTCAAAAAAAGCACTAGATGCAACATTAGAGGCTATCTCGGAAGAAGTGAAAAACGATGGCAAAGTGGTTCTTGTAGGTTTTGGTACATTCTCTCTTGCTGAAAGAAGTGCTAGAATGGGTGTTAACCCTCAAACAAAAAAACCAATAGAAATTCCTGCACGTAAATCTGTAAAGTTTAAGCCAGGATCGGGATTGAGAAATCTTTAATCCTTTTGAATTAGAAAAATAATTAGTAGGGGTGATATCAATTTTGATGTCACCCCTACTTGTTAATTAATATATTGTTTTATGGTTAAGTTACCATGCTTGTTTACGAAAGTTGCTTGGAAAATCTTATACTGTCTCGGCTATAAAGTGTATATTTGTATTTTAACCTCTGAAAAGTAACAGATATGAATAATTTAGATTATGGAGTAATAGGTAATTGTCGTTCGGCGGCGTTAATTTCAAAAAAAGGAAGTATTGATTGGTTTTGTTTACCAGATTTTGATTCTCCCTCAGTTTTTGCAAAGCTCCTAGATGTGGAAAAGGGTGGTAGTTTCTCATTTGAGGTTTCCGATGAGTATGAAATAACACAAAGATATGTTGGTAACACCAATATATTGCTTACAAAATATGAGTCTCCCGAAAATGCTTTTGTGGTATATGATTATATGCCTCGATATAAAACAGATGAGGGTAAGTATTATATGCCTCCAGAAATTCATAGGAATGTGCGCATACTAAAAGGTAGGCCTAGGATTAAGGTTCTATATAATCCCAAAATGAACTATGCAAAAGATGAGATGAATCACGTAGTTATGTCTGGCTATATCAGAAGTAATTCTGTTAAGGATTTTGAAGACAAAATATATCTTTATACAAGTGTTGATAAAGATAAGATTTTAAGCAATGAGTGGATAGAACTTGAAGATCATCACTTCTTTTTGCTTTCATATAATCAAAAACTTACAAGAGTTACCAATGATCGGATTTTTTTAGACTACGAGAGAACCAAGGTGTATTGGATAAATTGGATAAATAGATCACGGAAATATATTGAAAATCATGAAATGATAAACAGAAGCCTATTGGTGCTAAAGCTGATGTCTTATCAAAAATCGGGTGCTATGTTGGCGGCACTAACTACAAGCTTACCAGAAAGTATTGGAGAGGTTAGGAACTGGGACTATCGATTTTGCTGGCTTCGAGATGCGTCAATGTCTATTGATACGTTATTGTTTATGAATCATAAGGATACAACTGAGCGATTTATCATGTTTGTGAAAAACATACTCAAATCGCGACATGATACAATTCAGATAATGTATGGGATTAGAGGTGAGCGTGAACTTAGTGAGGAGACTTTGGAACACCTAGCAGGCTATGAGAACTCAGCACCTGTGAGAATAGGTAATGCTGCTTATTTTCAAGAACAAAATGATTCGGTAGGATATTTACTTGATATTATATATAAGTATTATCTCTATTTTCCAGGAACACTTGATGAAATAGAGGAGATATGGGAAATAATTAAAAATATTGTTCGTACTGTGCTTGTTGCATGGAGGAAGCCAGATAGAAGTATTTGGGAGTTTAGAACACGTGAGCACCATTTTGTGTTTTCGAAAGTGATGAGCTGGGTAGCAATGGATAGGGCATCATTAATTGCAGAACTATTGCACAAGGATGAATATGCAAGACGATGGCGTGAAGAAGCTAATTTGATAAAAGCAGAAGTACATGATAAGGGCTGGGATGAAGAAAATCAATGTTTCAGGCAAGCTTATGAGAATAGTGATTATGACTCCTCTGTTTTATTGATGCATTTTTACGGATTTATTGAGCCTAATAATGAACGATTTGTGAAAACGGTTAGAGCAATAAAGGAGAATCTGTATCATGAAGGACTTATGTATAGATATAAAGCAGAGGATGACTTTGGCGTACCAACTTCATCCTTTACCATCTGTACATTTTGGCTTATTGATGCTTTATATGCTATTGGCGAGATAGAAGAAGCTGAAGAGATATTTGAGAAAATGAAGTCTTATTCAAATCACGTTGGGTTATTTAGTGAAGATCTTGATTTTGTTACTAAGCGACAGCTAGGTAATTTTCCACAAGCTTATTCTCATTTAGCTTTCATAAACAGTGCAACACTATTTTCGCAGGAAATGTTGACTTCAAGATTTATTAGACCATAGAGTTATCTTTAGTATTATTAATTGAGCTTATCTTGGCAAATGATCCAGGATAATGCTCATTAATAAAATCAATTAATTGCTCTCTGATTTCAACCCTTAAGTCCCAGTTTACTGATGAACTAGAACTACTAACTAATACACGTAACTCTTTATACCACTCCTTACTATCGGTAACTTGAATGTTTTGAACTCGACCGTCCCATTTTGAGTTATTGCTTACAATTTCTTCGAGCTTTTTGCGAAGCGGAGCAAGTGGTAAATCGTAAGAAACATATAGCATAACAGTACCTAGAATGTTTGAGTTGGTTCTAGTCCAGTTCTGAAATGGATTGTTGAGTAAATTGTCGTTAGGAACAACTAACCGTCTTTCGTCCCATAGCTTTACTACAGAGTAGGTGATATTTACCTCTTCTATGTTACCAAGCTCCCCATCAATCACTACAATGTCATCAATCCTAATTGGTTGTGTAAGTGCTATTTGTACTCCTGATAGAATTTGGCCAACACTTCTTTGGGCTGCCAAACCTATCACAATACCTACCACTCCTGCTGATGCTAGCAGACTTACACCTAAGCCTCTGATGGCATCAAAGGTCATCAAAGCTATGGCTACAAATATAACAACTATTGTAACTATTAGTACTTTCTCAATCATATTGAGTTGTGTTAGCTTTTTTCTGGCTGCAAGATTATCACTTTGAGTAATATCAAGTTTGCTTTCAAGATATTTAAATATTGCTCTTATTCCTTGAATTGAGAGCCATCCAATAGATGCTATTAGCAGTATTTGGCCAGCCTTTTGTAATGCTATGTAAACTTCTGGATTGATAGATAGAGCATTGCTGAAGATGTTTAGCAATATTGCAAAAATAAGCCATATTGTGGGTATTCTGAAAAGCTTCAATATGAAATATGAAAGCTTATTGTCAGTTCTTAACGACCTAACTCTAGCTTTTTTGAAAATCTGATTAGAAGTAAATGTAAGAGCTAGAAATATAAGTATAAAAGAGACTGAAATTACTATATATTTGAATATACTTTCATCTTTGATTAAATTGTTGATATACTCCATTATCTATTACTTTACTAGGTTTTTTAGAAATGACATAACGGATGATTGGAGAGGTATGCGGTATTTGGCAGCAACTGAAAAGTTACCCACTTTAATACTTATTCCATAATTAGGAAGAGCATAAAACATATCTTCGTCGGTGGTGTCATCTCCAATTGCTAAAACAAAATCGTAATCTTTTTTATCCATTAGACGACTTACTTCACTACCTTTATTAAATTGTGGTGGTTTTATCTCAACAATCTTATTACCTGGTACAATCTGTAGATTTTGTCGTGAACAGGGACCTATTAGCGCATTGATTAGTTGTTTCTCTCTAAGCTCTGCGAGCCAAATATCAACATTTCGGTAATGCCATACTAGAGCTGTTTTCTTTATTTCTAAGCTGGAGCGAGGAGTTTTATCTATGGTGTGATTTATAATATCCATAATTTCCTGATCCCACTCAATTTCTTCGGAAATATTATAATGCCATTTCCCATTTTCTTTGTAAAATGCACCGTGCTCAGCTGCAAAGTCCAAATTGAGACCCGAAAACCATTTGTCGAGTGTGTCATGGTCTCTACCACTGTTTATTACCACTTTGTTCTTTTTATCGGAACTGATTTCTTTTATTAATTGTAATAGTTCTTGGCTGGGCTTGGCATCTTCTGGGTTTTTAACAAAGGGTGCAAGCGTACCATCGTAATCAAGTATAAGAAGTCTAGACTTGGCATCATCATATTGCTTTTTGATTTGATTAAGCTGTTTTCTGCCTACAATTTTTTGAATTATTTCTTTGTTTTGATCCTTTATAGATCTCAACTCCTTTACAAATTCATTTGCCCATTTTTTGACAGTATGTTTTGATATACGCTTTTGCATCGATTCCAAGCGTTTCTTTCGCTCATCATATGGCATATTGAGTGCCGTGATTATTGCATTTTCGATTTGATCGATATCATTTGGGTTTATAATGATTGAGTCTTGTAGTTCAATAGCTGCTCCTGCCATTTCACTTAGTATTAAAATTCCGTTCCCATCTGTTTTACATGCTAGGTACTCTTTTGCCACAAGATTCATACCATCTCTTACTGGAGATACTAGTGCTATATCTGCGATGTCATAAAGTGCTATAAGCTCGTTGAAGGGGAAACTTTGATAGAAGTAATATAATGGATTCCAGCCTGGTTTTGAGAACTTACCGTTAATTTCTCCAATTAGTTGATCTATTTTGGTCTTCAATTCAGCATAAATATCAACATTGTCCCGTGATGGTACAACAACCATTGCCATTGACACTTTTCCGTGGTATTCAGGATTATTTTCTAAGAATTGAGCAAACCCATGAAGTCGATGTGTAATTCCCTTGCTGTAATCAAGTCTATCAACTGATAAAATAATCTTAGTGTCTCCAATACTTTCTCTTAATTCTTTGGTCTTGTTCCTTACTTCGGGTAGCTGTGTAGCTTGGTTATACTGGTCGTAGTTTATTCCCATAGGAAAAGCGTCCACATGGACAGTTCTATTGTGAAGATTTATCTCGTCCAAGTTGCAATTTAAATCTAGAACTCTATATATAGCACTTATAAAATGGCGCATATAGTCATGAGTATGAAATCCAATTAAATCAGCTCCTAAGAGTCCTTCTAATACTTCCTCTCGCTCGGGGAGTACCCTGAATAACTCATATGATGGGAAAGGTATATGATGGAAATACCCAATACTTAATGATGGTTTTTCGTCTCTTAAAAGCTTTGGTAATAGCATTAATTGATAATCTTGAACCCATACTATGTCATCATTCTCTATTATGGGTAGTGCCTCTTGTTTGAATAAAAAGTTCACTTGTTTATATGTATCCCAATAATCTTTTCGATATTCAATGTGTGAGAAAAAATAGTGACATAGTGGCCATATAGTGCTATTGCTATATCCTTCGTAATAGTTCTCAATTTGTTCTTCAGATAAAAAGACTGGAGTGTAATTTAAATCTTTAAGTTTTTTTGTTATTTCTGCTTTTTCATTTTCATCATCTGTAAAGATACCTGGCCATCCAACCCAATGTTTTTCAGCTTTTGTCTCAAGTGAACCCAATCCTGTGGCTAGTCCTCCTTCACTTCTTTCTACAATTAGCTGATTATCTACTCTTTCAATTTTTACAGGTAATCTGTTAGCTATAATAATAATTTTCATTTCATTATATTTTGTGTTTGTTATAATCTGTAATTAGAACATGGTAAAATGATTAAAGATTAAAGTTTAACATACTTTTCGCTTTCTCTTTAAAAGTGTGGAATGAACAAAGTGTTTGATATTTTTGTTTGAGAGTGTTTTTTGTAGTAATTTCGCAACCGATAATAAATTATACATTATTTATATACTACTTACTTTACTTATCGAATAATCTAATCAATAAAACAAACATATTGTATGACAAAAAACAAACGATACTTAACCTGCGATGGAAATCAGGCAGCAGCACATATTGCTTATATGTTCAGCGAGGTTGCTGCTATTTATCCTATCACTCCATCATCAACTATGGCTGAATATATTGATGAATGGGCTGCCGCAGGACGAAAGAACATTTTTGGACAGACAGTCTTGGTGCAAGAAATGCAATCTGAGGCTGGTGCTGCAGGAGCAGTACACGGATCGCTTCAGGCCGGTGCCTTAACTACTACCTATACTGCATCTCAGGGATTAATGCTAATGCTACCCAACATGTATAAGATAGCTGGTGAATTACTGCCAGGTGTTTTCCATGTCTCGGCTCGTGCATTAGCAGCTCAAGCTTTGTCTATCTTTGGAGATCATCAGGATGTGATGGCTGCTAGACCAACTGGATTTGCACAGTTTGCAACTGGTTCAGTACAAGAGGTTATGGACTTGGCTGCTGTAGCACATCTGGCTGCTATTGAAAGTAGAATTCCGTTTCTACACTTTTTTGATGGATTTAGAACTTCGCATGAGATTCAAAAGATTGAAATGCTAGAAAATGAAGATCTAGCACCTTTAATCAATCAAGATGCATTAGCAGAGTTTAGAAAAAGAGCTTTAAGCCCTGATAATCCAGTGACAAGAGGAACAGCACAAAATGATGATATATATTTTCAATCTCGTGAGGCTGCAAACCCATTTTATGATGCTGTTCCGGATATTGTTGAGAAATATCTTGAGAAGCTGGCTGCTGTTACTGGTCGTAAGTATGGTCTGTTCGACTATTATGGTGATCCAGAGGCGGATAGAGTTATTATTGCTATGGGGTCGGCAACTGAAACAATTAGAGAAGTAGTTGACCATAAAAATGCAAATGGTGAAAAGGTAGGTATGGTTGCTGTGCATCTATATCGTCCATTCAAAGCAGAGGCATTTTTATCGGTAATTCCGAAGACAGCTAAAAGAATTGCTGTATTAGATAGAACTAAAGAGCCGGGTGCAACTGGTCAGCCGTTATATCTTGATGTGAAAGATTGTTTTTATGGCAAGGATAATGCTCCAGTTATTGTTGGTGGAATTTATGGTTTGTCGTCTAAGGATACAACACCTGGACAAATTATTTCTGTTTACGATAATCTTGCTCAAAAGCTTCCTAAGAATGACTTTACAATTGGTATTGTTGACGATGTAACCTTTAAGTCTCTTCCATTGATTGATGAGGTCTCTATGGATGATACCACATATGAAGCTAAGTTTTATGGCTTAGGTTCGGATGGAACGGTAGGTGCAAACAAAAACTCTATTAAAATTATAGGTGATAATACAGACAAATATGTTCAAGCTTACTTTGCTTACGACTCAAAAAAATCTGGTGGATTTACTTGTTCACATTTAAGATTTGGTGATAATAAAATTCGCTCAACATATTTGGTAAATACTCCGAACTTTGTGGCATGCCATGTCCCAGCGTATCTTAACTTGTATGATGTGACGGCTGGACTGAAGAGAGGTGGTACTTTCTTGTTAAACTCTGTATGGTCTAAAGATGAGGTCTCAAAACACTTGCCTGATCATATCAAGAAATATTTAGCAAAGAATGATATCAAAATGTATATTATTAATGCTACAAAAATTGCGAATGAGATAGGTCTAGGCAATAGGACTAATACAATATTACAATCAGCATTTTTTAAAATATCAAATGTAATTCCTTACGAACAAGCGGTAGAGCAAATGAAGGCCTTTGTGGTAAAATCGTATGGTCGTAAAGGTGAAGAGATTGTAAGAATGAATCATGCAGCTATTGATAGAGGTGGTGATATTGAAGAGGTAACTATTCCATCTGAGTGGGCTAATATTGTGATTGGTGAACCAGAGCAAGACGATGCTCCAGAATTTATCCAGAAGATTGTTAGGCCAGTTAATGCTCAGCGTGGATATGATTTGCCAGTTTCGGCATTTGTAGGCCGTGAAGATGGAACTTGGGAACATGGAACAGCTGCATATGAAAAACGCGGTGTGGCTGCTATGGTGCCTGAATGGATACCTGAGAATTGTATACAGTGTAATCAATGTGCGTATGTGTGCCCGCATGCTACAATACGTCCTTTTGTTTTGGATGAAGAAGAGCAAGCTGGATTGGGTGAGGGTGTTGACTTGTTGAAAACAACAGGAAAGCAATTTGCAGGTACTGCTTATCGAATTCAAGTTGATGTGCTTGACTGTCTTGGTTGTGGTGTATGTGTTGATGTTTGTCCTGGCCGTAAGGGCGAAAATGCTCTTAAAATGGTTCCGATTGAAACACAATATGAAAATCAGGATAATTGGGAGTACCTAGTTAAGAAAGTTACCAGCAAAGCCCATCTTGTTGATACGAAACTGAACGTGAAGAACTCACAGTTTGCAACACCTCTTTTTGAGTTTTCTGGAGCATGTGCAGGATGTGGTGAGACTCCATATATTAAGCTAATTACTCAATTATATGGTGATAGGATGATGATTGCTAATGCAACTGGTTGCTCTTCAATCTATGGTGGCTCAGCTCCAGCTACGCCATATACTAAGAATGAAGAGGGTAAGGGTCCAGCTTGGGCTAACTCACTTTTTGAAGATAATGCAGAGTTTGGCTTTGGTTTTGTTATTGCACATCAAAGCATGCGTAAGCGAATAGAAGACTTGATGTTGAAGGCTCGTAAGTCTGATGATTTCTCAACCGAACAGAAAGAAATCTTTGCACAATGGATTCTAAATAAGGAGAAGGGAGAGGCTGTAAAAGAAATTTCTGCACAAGTGTTGGAGGCCCTACATGGCATGGATAACGAGTTAGCTAAAGAGATACTGTCTCTTGAGAAGTATCTGACTAAAAAGTCCATTTGGGTATTTGGTGGCGATGGATGGGCATATGATATAGGCTTTGGTGGTTTAGATCATGTGTTGGCCATGGGTCAAGATATAAATGTTTTAGTAATGGATACTGAGGTTTACTCAAATACTGGTGGACAGTCATCCAAGGCTACTCCAACTGCAGCTGTGGCTAAATTTGCTGCTGCAGGTAAACGAGTTCGTAAGAAAGACTTGGGTATGATTGCTGCTACATATGGCTATGTTTATGTGGCTCAAGTGGCGATGGGTGCAAACCAAGGTCAATATTTAAAAGCTCTAAAGGAGGCTGAAGAGTATGATGGTCCTTCACTTATTATAGCATATTCGCCTTGTATCAGTCATGGACTGAGAGCAGGAATGGCTATGACACAAGCTGAGCAAAAGAAAGCTGTTGATTGTGGCTATTGGAGCTTGTGGCGTTACAATCCAATGTTGGAAGCTGAGGGTAAAAATCCTTTTGTAATGGATAGCAAGGAGCCAAATTGGAGTAGGTTTAGAGATTTCTTGATGGGAGAGGTTAGATATACTCAACTAATGAAATCATTCCCACACGAAGCGGACGAGCTTTTTGAAGCCGCTAAGGAAAATGCTCAATGGAGGTATCGCTCCTATCAACGGATGGCAGCTGCTGATTTCTCATATACTACTGAAGATGTAGAAGAGTAAATGAAAGTAGTATTTTAAAAAATAATAAATGTAAAAGGCGATGTACCAAGTGGTGGATCGCCTTTTTTAGTATTAGTGCATAATAGAGATATAATCTCATAAATAGATAAATTCTAATATCTTATGTACTAATTAATATTGTTATAATCTCAAAACTTTATATCTTTGTGCACAAATTGCGTAAGATATGAAAATACAGATTATAAACGGGCCTAATCTGAATCTGTTAGGGATGAGAGAGCCAGAAGTATATGGTAGTAACTCATTCAATGATTATCTACAGCTGCTTAGAAGTGAATTTCCTGAACTGGAAATTTCTTATTTTCAAACTAATGTTGAAGGCGAAATAATAAATAAACTTCACGAAGCAGGATATGGTTGTGATGGTATAATATTAAATGCGGGTGGATATACACATACTTCTGTGGCGATAAGAGATGCCATAAAGGCTGTGCCGGCACCTGTTATAGAGGTTCATATTTCAAATGTACATTCTCGCGAAGAGTTTCGTCACAACTCAATGATTTCTGCTGTTTGTAAAGGGGTAATTGCTGGCTTTGGGTTAGACTCCTATCAATTGGCAGTTGAATCAATTATTCTTTCGAACAAAAGGCCCTAATAACCGTTTTATCAACTCAAAACTTAAAAAAATATTTTAAAATTTATGATGCTCAAACATACAAAAATTGTAGCTACTGTATCAGATCAAAGATGCGATGTCTCATTCATTAAATCTCTTTTTGATGAAGGAATGAATGTTGTTCGTATGAACTCGGCTCATCTTGATGAGGAAGGGTTTACAAATATTATCAACAATACACGTGCCGTTTCGGATAGAATAGGTATTTTGGTTGACACGAAGGGACCCGAAATCAGAACTACAGTTGCTGAGGCGCCTATAGTTCTTTCTATGGGTGATAAAATAAAAGTGTCTGGTGATATTTCAGGAGTATCATCTGCTGAAACAATCTATGTGTCGTATCCTAAGATTGTTAGAGATATGAACATAGGAGATAACCTTCTTATTGATGATGGTGAAATTGATTTAAAAGTAATCGAAAAGAACGGAGAGTATCTTGTTTGTTTAGTAGAAAATGATGGTGTGGTTGGCAGTCGTAAGAGTGTGAATGTGCCAGGTGTTAGAATTAATCTACCATCAATAACTGAGCGTGATAAAAAGTTTATAGCTTTGGCACACAAGCATAATGTGGATTTTATTGCTCACTCCTTCGTACGAAATAAGGAGGATATTCAAGCAGTGCAATCTGTTTTAGATGAACTAGGTAGCTCAATTAAGATTATTGCAAAAATAGAAAATCAAGAAGGTGTAGATAATGCTGATGAAATTTTGAAGCATGCATATGGTATAATGGTAGCGCGTGGTGACTTGGGTATTGAGGTTGCTCAAGAGAAAATCCCAGGAATTCAACGTGACCTAATACGTAAATCTATTCTTCATAATAGACCAGTTATAGTAGCAACTCAAATGCTGCACTCGATGATAGAGAATCCTCGTCCTACAAGAGCCGAGATAACTGATATTGCAAATGCAATCTATTATCGTACTGATGCTATAATGTTAAGCGGTGAAACGGCTTATGGTAAATATCCAGTTGAGGCAGTTAGAACAATGACTAAAGTGGCTTCTGAAACTGAGAAAACTAAACTTGCAGAGAATGACATAAGAATTCCTTATGCACATGATGACAATGAGGTTACTTCATTCTTGGCAAAGCAAGCTGTGAAAACAGCAGGAAGGTTAAATACTCAGGCTATTTTTACTGATAGTCACACAGGACGAACAGCAAGAGTTCTGGCAGCATTCCGCGGTCGCAAGCCTGTATTTGCAATGACTACGTCAGGTCGTCTGGCTCGTGAGCTTGCACTTTCTTATGGAGTTTGGGCTGAATATATGCCTGGCAAAGGTATTGAAAATACAAAGGAGAGCCGTAGAGCATACTATACAGCTGCTATTGAGAGAATGTTAGATGCTAAAATGATTAACGAAGAGGATAGAATTGCTTATCTAGGTGGAAGCTTTGGCGAGACTGGTGGTACAACCTATCTTGATATAAGCGAAGTAGGTAAAATTCTTGAAGCAAAAGATAAATACAACTTGCCAGATTATACAATGTAATTGGCATATGATGACTAATCACAAAATGGTTTATAAATGGATGAAAACTCACTAAGTGATTATATTATAAATCATATTGATCCGGAGCCAGATGAATTAAAACTGATATCACGTAGTGCTCAAGTTAAGTTGTTGCATGGTGATATGGTTTCGGGGCATCTTCAGGGTAGGTTGCTGAAGATGATTGCACAGATGATTAATCCAAAACAGGTTTTAGAGCTGGGTACCTTTGTAGGTTATTCGGCTCTCTGTTTTGCTGAGGCATTGGATGAAGATGGTGTTGTGCATACGATAGAGATTGATGATGAGCTTGAGGATATAATACGTGAAAATTTATCTAAATCTGTATATGGTAATAAAGTTAACTTGCATATTGGAGATGCGTTATCGATAGTTCAGGGTTTTGATAATGAGAACTTTGAGCTTGTATTTGTGGATGCAGATAAAAGACTATATTGGGAATACCTTGAAGCAATTCTACCAAAAGTAGTTAGTGGTGGCTTTATAATTGTAGATAACACCTTGTGGTACGGAAAGGTTATAGAAACTGTAAAGAGTAATGATTGGCAAACTAAAGCCATTATCGAGTTTAATGATAGGCTTGCAAAGGATAGCCGAGTAGAAAAAATCATTCTTCCTTTAAGAGATGGTATAACTTTTATACGAAAAAAATAGAATAGTATGGAAACAAATAGACAGCAAAAAATAAATAGATTGATACAGAAGGAGCTTAGCGAAATCTTTTTGCTAGAGACGAAGAAGATGCGCGGAGTATTGATATCTGTAACTAACGTTCGAGTTACGCCTGATCTCAGCATTGCATATGCTTATCTTAGTATTTTCCCTTCTGATAAAGGAAAAGAACTTATGGATAACATTAATAGTAATGTGAAGTCGATAAGATATGAACTAGGTAAAAGAGTTGGAAAACAGTTGAGAATTGTACCTGACTTGCAATTTTATATTGACGATTCACTAGATTATATTGAAAATATTGATAATCTACTAAAGAAATAGACAGTCTTGAATTTTTCTTACTTCATAGCAAAGCGATATCTTTTCTCGAAGAAGTCGCATAATGCCATAAACGTAATATCATTAATTTCGGTTATAGGTATATCTATTGCTACAATGGCAATGGTATGTGTATTATCTGTTTTTAATGGGTTTGGTGGAATAGTAGAGGGCATGTTTAGTGCATTCGATCCTGATATTAAGATTTCTGCCAAAGCGGGTAAGGTTTTTAGTTATGAAGATGAATCATTTCGTAAAGCATTAAGTAGTCCAGATATATTAATGGTCTCAGAGTCGTTAGAAGAGAATGCTTTATTTAAATTTGAAGATAATCTTGTTCCAGTTTTGGTAAAAGGTGTTTCAAGTGAATTTGAGATGATGTCGGATATGGATAAGCTGATGATTGATGGTCATTTCAAATTATCGGAAGATGTGGTTGACTATACCGTGCTTGGCGCTGGATTAGCTATGTCTCTTGGAGCAAGAGTTGGTTTTATTAATCCTATAGATATTTATGCACCCAAACGAGATGTAAATGTTAATCTTGCTAATCCTAGTGCTGCATTTTCACATTCTAATGTAATGATTGGTGGTGTGTTTAGTCTAAATCAGCCCGATGTTGATGATCAAATGGCTATAATACCAATGAGTCTTGCACGCGAAATATTTAGATACGATAACGAAATTACCTCGCTCGATATTAAGCTTGCTGATGGTGCCTCCGTAAAGAAAGTGAAAAATGAGATTCAAACAATAATCGGTGATAATTATACTGTAAAAGATAGATATGAACAGCAAATACAGTCGTTTAGAATGTTGCAAATTGAGAAATGGGTTACTTTTCTTATTCTTGCTTTTATATTATTGATAGCTGTATTTAATGTTGTTGGGTCGCTCTCAATGTTGATTGTTGAAAAGCAAGAAGATATACAGAGTCTAAGGAATATGGGAGCAAGTAATAACTTGGTTGCTAATATATTTCTTTTTGAAGGGTGGCTCATTTCCTTTTTCGGTATTTTATCAGGAATAGTGGTAGGATTAGCATTGTGTTTATTACAACAACATTTTGGTATTATAAAGTTGAGTGATGTACCAGGTGCATTTATTGTTGATGCTTATCCTGTAGAGGTTCGCATATGGGATATTATAATTGTTTTTATATCGGTAAGTATTATATCGATTCTAACTGTTTTGTATCCAATTAATACGTTAAAGAAAAAACTCAATAAAATATGAATATAGCAGTAGTGGGTACTGGATATGTGGGACTTGTCTCAGGGGCTTGTTTTGCAGAGATGGGTGTTAATGTGACTTGTGTTGACATAGATGTTGAAAAAATTGAAGGTTTAAGAAGGGGAGTAATTCCTATTTATGAACCAGGATTGAAAGACCTTGTTAAGAGAAACTATGATGCAAAGCGCTTGCATTTCACAACTGAACTTTCATCAGTATTGAATGATATGGATATCATTTTTATTGCTGTGGGAACTCCCTCAGATAAGGAGGGTGATGCCGACTTAAGCTATGTGTGGGATGTAACTGAGACAATAGCAGAGAATATTACAAAGTCTTTATTGATTGTTACAAAAAGTACTGTTCCAGTTGGCACCACTTACGAAATAAAAAATAGAATATCAGACAGATTAGAGGAGAGGGGTTGTTCAAATATATCCTTTGATATCGCTTCAAACCCTGAATTTCTGAAAGAGGGTGCCGCTATTGAAGATTTTATGAGTCCTGACAGAGTTGTTGTTGGTGTCGAAACTCAAAATGCACAAGATTTGATGACAAAATTGTATAGGCCATTCTTACTAAATAATTTTAGAGTCATATTCATGGATATCCTATCTTCAGAGATGACAAAGTACGCATCTAATGCTATGCTAGCAACTAGAATTAGTTTTATGAATGATATTGCTAATTTGTGTGAGCTCACAGGTGCCGATGTTAATATGGTTAGGCGAGGTATAGGGAGTGATTCGAGAATTGGTAAAAACTTTTTGTATCCAGGCTGTGGATATGGTGGTAGTTGCTTTCCGAAAGATGTCAAAGCCATAATTAAAGTTGCGGAGAAGGTTGGCTATGAAATGAGTGTACTTAAAGCTGTTGAAAAAGTTAATGACAATCAAAAGAAAGTATTATATAGCAAGTTAAATGAACTACATGATGGTGATCTTAGTAATAAAACTGTAGCAATATGGGGCTTATCATTTAAACCTGGCACAGATGATATGCGTGATGCACCTTCTCTTGAATTAATAAAGAGCCTAATAGATACTAATGTAAATGTTCGAGTATATGATCCTGCAGCAATGGCTGAGGCTCAAAAGATATTAGGTGATCAGGTGTATTATGCGTCTGATATTTACGATGCTGCAGATAATGCAGATGCATTGGTGGTACCTACCGAATGGAAAGAGTTTAGACTACCCAATTGGGAGATTTTAAAAAAAATAATGCGTACCCATATTATCATAGATGGTAGAAATATCTATAACAGAGCTGAGCTTGAAAACATAGGTTTTAAATACCAAGGGATAGGTCAGTAGGGTATATCAAATATAAAAACATGAACTGCTGTATATAATTTAAATATTATTTTGCAATATAGTTGTATTGTATTTGTATGCAGTTTGAACAAACGAAAATGAATATTTAAAATGAACTTAATAGATTCACTTAATTGGCGATACGCCACTAAAAGAATGACAGGCGAGAAGATTCCTGTAGAGAGTCTTGAGCAAATACTTGAGGCAATTCGCTTAGCACCAACTTCATATGGATTACAACCATTTAAAGTTACCGTTGTGGAGGATAAAGACATGATAAACGAGATATATGAAAAAGCATGCCCACAAATTGTTTTGAAACAGTGTTCTCAACTTTTAATTTTTAGAACTCGTACTAGAATTGGTAGAGATTTAGTTGATGGCTATGTTGAAGAAATGGTTAAAGCTAGAAATGCTTCGGCCGAAGAGGTTGAGAAATTTCGTCAGAAAATCAAAGTAGTACAAAATAACTTATCTATAAACAAACCGAGTTGGGCAATGCGTCAGACATATTTGGCATTAGGTTATGCAACTTTTGCTGCCGCTCAGTTAAGAATTGATTCAACTCCTATCGAAGGATTTAATGCTAAAGCATTGAACGAAGTGCTAGGACTTAATACTGATTTGGAAGAAGCAGTTGTTATGTTAACTCTCGGATATAGAGATGAGAAAGAAGACAAAACTGTGTCTAATGCAAAGATTAGAAGACCTTATCAAGATATGTTTCATAGGATATAATATGATTCATAAGTGTTTATAATAAGAAAAGGGCTGAACAAATAATATTATTTTTCAGCCCTTTCTTATTATTGAAGCTAAGATTATTTCGATGCTTCGATTGAAACCTTACGAAACTCTTTCAATAGTTTTTCTAGTGCTAGTGAAGCCTTACGAGCGCGTCCACCTGCAGCTTTGTTGTTTGCTTCTAATTGAAGTTTTGAGTTGTTTTCGAACTCCTCGATTTGTACTTTGATGTTGTCTAATAATTCTTGCATAACTTTAATTTTTTTAAATCATGGCAAAGATACATTTTTCATTCATATCTCAAAAGCAGTGTACATCATTTTTTGAGATATTGTTGACTATTTCTACATATTAGATACCAATAAGGACTTCATTAGCTTATTCTACCCCAATCAAACCTATTTCCACTTAGTCGGCTTAGCTGTTGTTTCAATACCAGATGCTCAGGTTTGTCTAATAAGGGGTCGCTATCAATTACTTGCTCTGCTACTTCACGAGCTTTAATTAATATATCATTATCTCTTACAAGATCGGCAATCTTTAGGTTGAAAGGAACACCACTTTGCTGAGTTCCCTCCAAATCACCAGGACCACGAAGTTTGAGGTCAGCCTCAGCTATTACAAAACCATCATTACTCTCGGTCATGATCTGCATTCTTCGGCGTGTGTCAGCCGAAAGCTCATATGGGGTGATTAGCACGCAATACGACTGGTCGGCACCACGACCTACACGGCCCCTAAGTTGATGAAGCTGGGATAATCCAAATCTTTGAGCACTCTCTATTATCATTATTGATGCGTTAGGAACATTCACACCCACTTCAATCACGGTTGTAGATACCATTATATGAGCATCCCTATTTACAAACTCTTGCATCACTTCTTCTTTTTCAGTAGGCTTCATTCTTCCATGCATTTTCACAACTTTGTGATTAGGAAATGACTCCTTAACCAGTTCGTAACCTTCTTCAAGGTTTTTAAGATCAAGTGTTTCACTCTCTTCAATAAGTGGATAAACGATATATGCCTGTCTTCCTTTGTCTAGCTCTTGTTGAATAAACTGATAAAGAGCACCACGCTTTTGATCATATCTGTGAGCTGTATGAACAGGTTTTCTACCTGGTGGTAATTCATCAATAATAGAAACATCCAAATCCCCATAAACAGTCATAGCCAGAGTTCGTGGTATTGGTGTTGCAGTCATTACCAACACATGGGGCGGATGTTCGTTTTTAGCCCATAGTTTTGCTCTCTGAGCTACTCCAAAGCGATGTTGTTCGTCTATAACAACAAATCCAAGATTATTAAATTGTACAACATCCTCTAATAAGGCGTGAGTGCCGATAAGAATATTAGTTTTACCCGAAATGAGGTTTTGATGAATTTCTTCTCTATCTTTCTTTTTTGTAGATCCCGTTAGTAAATCTACTTCAACACCCATTTTACCAATCATCTCTTTAAATGTTTCGAAATGTTGTGTAGCCAATATTTCGGTAGGTGCCATTAAGCATGCCTGAAAACCATTGTCTAGAGCTATCAACATACACATCAGTGCTACAAGAGTCTTTCCACTACCTACATCTCCCTGAAGCAGCCTATTCATTTGCTTTCCAGTAGCTGTATCTTGCCTTATTTCTCGCACTACTCGCTTTTGTGCACCAGTAAGAGGAAAAGGGAGATGCTTCTTATAAAAAGTGTTCAGGAAGCTTCCTATCTTGTTGAAAAAGAATCCGTTTAGCTTAGCCTTCCTGTCAGATGCATATCTTACTATGCTTAACTGTATATAGAATAATTCTTCAAATTTCAGACGATATTCAGCCTCTCGTAATAATATCGGTGATTTCGGAAAATGAACATTTTCGATAGCCTCATGATATGAAATCAGCCCTGCAGATTCTATTACATCAGAAGAGAGTGTTTCGATAAGTGGCTCTTTTATCATTTCAAATGCACTTGCAATTATTTTTTGCATTGCCTTCGAGTTTAGATAAGAGTATTTCATTTTCTCAGTGGTGTTATACATTGCCATAAATCCTGTGGGTGTATCTCCTTCATTGTTGAGTGGATCTATATCTGGATGTGCGATATTGTATTTGTTGCCAAACTTTGATGGCTTTCCGAATACAATATACTCTTGCCCAACTTTTATAGAGTTCTCAATATATCTTATACCTTGAAACCATACAAGATCTATAAAACCAGTGCCATCAGTAAAGTGACCAACTAATCGCTTCTTACGACCCTCACCAAATATTTCAAATGCTGTAATTTTACCTTTTAGTTGGATATATGCTACTGAGCTGTCAACTTCGTGTACATAATAAATTCTAGTTCTATCGATATATCTATAAGGATACCAGCGAAGCAAATCCCCCAAGGTAAACACATCAATTTCTTTATTGAGAGTTTCTGCTCTTTTGGGACCTACACCAGGAATAAACTTTATGTCAGTTTGAAGAATATCCATTTGATAATAAATTGAGAATCACAATTGACTAAAAAAAACAGAGAACACAGACGTTTAATCGGTGCTCTCTGTGCAATATATAAATAAAATATTTTAAAAGTTTATTTTACCAACCAAATAGTGGGAATTCAGACATTGTAATGTTAACCTTCTCACGTACAGCTGCAATTGTTTTGCTATCTTCAGTGTTGGAAAGAACTGTGTCGATAAACTCAACAATTTCTTGTACTAATGGTTCCTTAGCACCTCTGGTAGTTAATGCAGGAGTTCCAAATCTTAAGCCAGAAGTTTGGAATGGGCTTCTACTATCAAAAGGTACCATGTTTTTATTTGTTGTGATATCTGCTTCGCCTAAGATGTTTTCAGCAACCTTACCGGTGAGATCTGGAAATTTGGTGCGTAAGTCAACCAATATAATATGATTATCTGTACCGCCAGATATAACGTTGTATCCTTTATCAATAAATGCTTGTGCCATTACTTCAGCATTTTTCTTCACTTGCTGTTGATATACCTTAAACTCAGGATCTAGTGCTTCCCCAAATGCCACGGCCTTTGCAGCAATCACATGCTCTAGTGGACCACCCTGCATTCCTGGGAAAACTGCTGAGTCTAAAAGTGAAGACATCATTCTTACTTGACCCTTTGGAGTTTTAATTCCCCATGGATTTTCAAAGTCCTCACCCATTAAAATAATTCCGCCACGAGGACCACGAAGAGTTTTATGAGTAGTTGATGTGACAATGTGAGCATGCTTAAGAGGATTTTCTAAAAGCTCAGCTGCTATCATACCAGCTGGATGCGCCATATCAACCATAAAAAGAGCTCCTATTTCATCAGCCACTTTTCTTATGCGAGCATAATCCCACTCGCGTGGATATGCAGATGCTCCAGCAATAATCATTTTGGGTTTCTCCTTGCGGGCTACATCCTCAAGTTGTTCGTAATTGATTCTCTGATTGTCTTCTCTAACATTATACTCTAGTGCGTTAAACATGATTCCTGAAAAGTTTACAGGAGAACCATGAGTAAGATGACCACCATGTGATAGATTAAGACCTAGGAATTTATCACCAGCTTTAAGACAAGCCAGAAAAACTGCTGCATTAGCTTGTGCTCCCGAGTGTGGCTGCACATTTGCCCATTCAGCATTATACAGTTTCTTAATACGATCGATAGCCAATTGTTCGCTTAAGTCCACAATCTCGCACCCACCATAATATCTTCTGCCTGGATATCCTTCGGCATATTTATTTGTCAATACCGATCCCATTGCTTCCATCACTTGGTCGCTAACGAAGTTTTCGGATGCAATAAGCTCAACGCCCTTTAGCTGGCGTTGTTTTTCTCGTTCGATGATATCAAATATCTGAGTATCTCTTTTCATTGCTGGAAAATTATTTTATAGATGTTTAAAAGTTGTTTTAATATTTCTTTTAAGTGACAAAAACTATCATATTAGTTGGCCACAAAAATGTCAATTTGATATAAAGCAAAAGTAGTCAAGTTTGTTCAATTAACCGTCAAAAAAGTAATAAAATTCAGTTGCCAATGATATACAAGAGGACGATTTATTATATTTTTATTGAACGTAAATGATGTGAATATGAAAAAGTTATTATAAATTTGAGGAACTGAAAGAACTATTAATAACCTAATAAAAACAAATCAATGAAAAAAACCTCATTACAAAAAACAGGCTTTGCCACAAAAGCCATTCATGGTGGGCACCTCCCTAATCAATATGGAGCTCTTGCCGCACCAATATACCAAACGTCGGCTTTTACATTCGATTCTGCCGAGCAAGGTGGAAGACGATTTGCTCATGAAGAAGATGGGTATATTTATTCCCGATTAGGAAACCCATCATGTACTGCTGTAGAAGAGAAGATAGCACTTCTTGAAAATGCAGAAGCCGCCGTATCTGCTTCATCTGGTATGGGGGCTATAAACTCGGCTATATGGGTAAGTGTGAAACAAGGGGACCATATTATAGCGTCAAAAACTCTCTATGGATGCACTTATGCATTTCTTAATCATGGTATTAGTCGCTATGGTGTTGAGGTAACATTTGTGGATACTCGAAACATAGAAGAGGTAGAGCAGGCTATAAAACCCAATACACGACTTATCTATTTTGAAACTCCTGCCAATCCCAACCTATATATTTCAGATATTGCTGCTATTAGTAAGTTAGCGCACAAAAATGATAATTGTAAAGTAATTGTGGATAATACTTTTAGTTCGCCATATATTACTCGACCTATTGATTTTGGAGCTGATGCTGTAGTGCATTCTGCCACAAAATACCTAAATGGGCATGGTGATGTGATAGCAGGGTTTGTAGCTGGAAAAAAAGAATTTATTGATGAAGTTAGATTGCTGGGAATTAAAGATTTAACTGGAGCATCTCTTTGTCCTTTTGATGCATTTCTTATTGCAAGAGGATTAAAAACACTTGAGCTAAGGATGGAAAAACATTGTTCAAATGCCCAAAGAGTTGCGGAGTTTTTGGAATCTCATCCTGCCGTTGAAACTGTATTATTCCCCGGGCTAACTAGTTTTCCTCAATATGAACTTGCAAAAAAGCAGATGGCCTTACCTGGAGGTATGATATCTTTTGAAATCAAGGGAGGAATAGAAGAAGGAAAGAAGCTTTTAAATTACTTGCAGCTTATTCATATTTCGGTAAGCCTTGGTGATGCTGAAACGCTTATACAACACCCTGCAAGTATGACCCACTCAACTTACTCGACCCAAGAACGAGAAGATGCTGATATAAAAGATGGATTAATTAGAATATCTGTGGGATTAGAAAATTCTCAAGATATCATTGATGATTTAAGTCAAGCACTGAATAAGTTGTGATCAAATATGTATTGCATTCTAGCAATCATTTTAAAAGAATAGAGGGAAATCATTAATGACTTCCCTCTATTTATTAAATATAAAATTCAATTTTATATTATATCTCTTCAAATCTTGCAGTGAAAAATCTCAGTTGCTTTGGTTCATACACAAATTGGAGTCCCTTAATAGTTTCTTTATGATTGTATAGCTTAATAACTGCGTCAGCTACCACATCCATATGTCTATAAGTGTATGCACGCCTAGGTATTGTAAGTCTCACTGTTTCTAGTTTAGGACGATGATGCTCGCCAGTATCTTTATTTCTACCAGCCGATACAATTCCTCGTTCCATACTTCTTACACCAGACTCAACGTATAAGTTGGCTGCTAAACTCTGTGCAGGAAATTCATCTTGAGTGAGATGAGGACAAAATCTACGTGCATCTAGAAATACAGCATGACCACCTACTGGCTCAATAATAGGAACACCAGCAGCTTTAAGTTTGTCTCCAAGGTATCTTACCTGTTTTACTCTATGTTCTATATATTCATACTGTACCGATTCTTTCAATCCAATAGCCATTGCCTCCATGTCACGGCCGGTCATTCCTCCATATGATGGCATGCCTTCGTAAACTACCACAAGCTCTTTTGCTTCTTCAAACATATGTTCGTCGTTCATACACAGAAAGCCACCGATATTTACTAAACAGTCCTTCTTGCCACTCATCGTGCAGCCATCAGCATAGCTAAACATTTCACGAACAATATCCTTAATCGATACATCTGCAAAGCCCTCCTCTTGCTCCTTAATATAATATGCGTTTTCTACACATCTAGTGGCATCATAAAATACTTTGATACCATGTTTATTGGTCAGATCTCGCACTTCTTTCATGTTTTTCATTGAAACAGGTTGACCACCGGCAAGGTTTACAGTGACAGCTAGACACACATATGCAATATTTTCAGCACCATGTTCATTGATTAAGCTCTCAAGCTTCCTCACATCTATATTTCCTTTAAATGGAATGGCTAAGCCAGCATCGTGAGCCTCGTCACGAATTATGTCAACAAATATACCTCCATTACGTTCCTGATGATAACGTGTAGTAGTGAAGTACATATTGCCTGGAACATACTGTCCAGGTTTAATAGCTATCTGCGAAAGTAGATTCTCTGCGCCTCTTCCCTGATGTGTAGGTACTATGTGTTTAAATCCAAAAATGTCTTGCACAGTTTCCTCAAGGTGTTTAAAATTCTTACTTCCGGCATAAGCCTCATCACCCATCATCATACCAGCCCACTGCTTGTCGCTCATTGCATTGGTGCCGCTATCGGTGAGTAGGTCAATATACACATCTTCTGAATTTATCAAAAAGGTATTATATCCAGCCTCTTTAATTATTTGTTCGCGCTCTTCACGAGTGTTCATTTTTACCGTTTCCACGGATTTGATGCGGAAAGGTTCCGCAGGGTACTTTTGTAGGTCCATACTTTAACGTTTTTTCTTTGTGGTTTTATTGATTTACATGGCAAATATAATGATAAACTTTGCCGATGCAAAGATAAATGTAAGATAAGTTGCAGATAATAGTGTTAAAAGGGTGACGTCGGCTTACAATATGATATAGGTGCAAGCGTGAAAAGCCTCCTAAGTCAAAATGATAAGGAGGCTATTAAGTATATATATTAATGTGTTACAAATAAAACGACAATCCAACAAAGCCACCTAGTCCCTGAGTTGTGGTTCTCACTTTGAATGACTTATTGCTAGAGCTTTCATAATAGCCATCGCCTAAATCATTCAATCTGTTCAGGGTATATTGCCCAGTTAAATCCAGCGATATATTATTTCTCAAGAATATAGCAATTCCTGCTCCTCCTATCACCTTAAGTCCATGCATGCTTGCATCGTAATCGTATTGATGACCTATTATTGATTTATCAATATTCAAATACCCTATATTCGCTTTCAAGTATGGCCTTACAATTGAACTAGTTAGGTAATATCTGAACTCGGAAAGCGCACTAAGTTCGGCACCAATGTTACTCGACTGGTACTCATATCCAATGGAAAGCCCAACTGAGAAGTTGTCAAATAAAAAATATCCAGCCGATGGCATTAATTTAAATATTGTTGTTTTATCAGTTTCCTGACCAGTGAATTTAACTTTCACATCACTTAAAACTATTGAAGAGTTTGCCCCTATAATAAATCTTCCTCTCTCGGTTTGTGCCATAACGGCTGATATGGCAATGAAGAGCAATAATGTTGTTGCAATAAATTTTGTTTTCATTTAATTATTGGTTTAAGTATAAATTACAGAAAGAGGCTAAAACCGATAGCCCCAGAAAAGCCATTCATCTTTATCTTTAGTGACGAGTCTCCCGAGTAACTTGTGTTTATATCAGAATATTCAACATTTAAATCAAGAGAAATCCAATTGTTGATAAAGTATGCAGCCCCAAGTCCCACGCTCAATGTATATCCACTAAATGAGTGCCGCGATGTGGCATTGTTTTGAATAGGTATGTGCTGAGTGATGTTGGCATATCCTGCACCTGCAATAATAAATGGCCTTATTGTGCCTCCAGTGGGTATATAATATGATAATGAGGGAGTAAATGTAAATTGCGACATCTTATCAATATAGTCGGCATTTTCTGTTATATAACTAGTTTGTAGAAGAACTGCAAAATTGTCAACCACAAAATAGCCAACTCCTGGAGTGATATTCAGACTATAAGACTCTTGCGTTATAGCTCCTCCGGAGCTACTAACATGTGATGTGTTGTCTGACGAATAAGAAAAGTCGAGAGATGTTTGTCCCGAAATAATGAAGCGTCCCCTCTCTGTTTGTGCCGATAATGCCATTGTAGCAAATATCATGCATAATATTAGAAGTAATCTCATAGATGATTTCATAAATAAAAGTTTATTATAGGTTTAAATTCGTTGGTAAAGGTACGAGATTGTTTTGTTATTTCAACAAATCCGGCCTCAACTTTTTTGTTCTCTCAGTAGCTTGTTCTAATCTCCACTCGGATATTTTGCGCTCGTGTCCCGATAATAAAATGTCGGGCACGTGCCAACCTTTATATTCAGCTGGGCGGGTATATACGGGAGGGGCAAGTAGATTATCTTGAAACGAATCGGATAGGGCGGATTGCTCATCTCCAATCACACCAGGAATAACTCTAACAACTGCATCGGCAATAATTGCTGCGGCAAGCTCGCCACCTGTTAGCACGAAATCGCCAATTGATATCTCGCGGGTTATTAAGTGTTCTCGTACTCTAAAGTCAACACCCTTATAATGGCCGCATAGTATAATAATATTTTGCATCATCGATAGCTCGTTTGCAACACCCTGCACAAACTGCTCTCCATCGGGCGATGTAAATATAACCTCGTCATATTCTCGCTCTTGCTTCAAAGCAGATATGCATCTGTCTATAGGCTCGATTTGCAACACCATGCCAGCCTCACCACCATATGGATAATCGTCAACACGGTTGTGTTTGTCTAAGGTATAATCTCGCAGATTATGCACTGCAAATTCCACAATCCCTCTATCTTGAGCACGTTTTAGTATTGATGTGTTGATGGGTCCATCAAGCATTTCTGGCAAAACGGTGATTATATCTATACGCATAATAATGTTGTTATCTATCCTTAGAAATGTTTTTTGCAAAGATAGTTATATTATCTTTCACCTCCACTACCTCCACTACCACCTTCTTGTGAGCTGCCTCCTTGTAACAAATCTTCGTTACTAATGGTACGAGATACTCTTTTCACCGACTGTTTCAAATCTCCAAAACGATATGTAACCGATAGTCTTACGTTTCGCATCGGATTGTTCATGATAGATTCTTGCCAGAAGCCCTCACCGTTAGTAGTGCTTGTAAACTTACGTGTTCGATTGAAAGGTGAGCTAATATTTAATGAGATATCAAGCTTTTTGTTTATCAAACTCTTCATTGCTCCAATAGAGTAGAAGTAAAATGCCGAGCTTTTGGTTTGAAGCTGTACGCTTTGAGAGAATAGTCCTCCATTGGCCATTATTCTTGTATCTTTTGGTAGGGTAAGGGTTACGTTTGCAAACCCACCACCTGAAACCCCACTATTGCGTAAGTCTTTATTTTCGGTGCTCTGCAAGTCAGTATAATTTAGCGAACCATTAAGGGTCATTTTCCACATCTGTGTTGGTGTCCAGCTAGCAAATCCATTAAGGCCAATCGACTGATTGCGACCGATATTGCGATAAGTATTGTGTTTAACTCCTTCGTTATCCACAAACATAAACGATGTGATAGCATTTCGAGAAAACGAGTAGCTAAGAGCAGCATTAAAATTAAATTTCTGCGCAAACGATCCGTAGTTTATATTAAAATTGTGGCTTTGTTCGGCATCAAGATTAGGATTTCCGTAACTGATATTATTAGGGTTCGAATTATTTATGTACGGATTGAGATACCAAATGCCCGGGCGATATATTCTCATATTATATCCCCATCTAATTGTCTCTGTCATACCCAATTGGTATGAGAAGGCAGCGGATGGAACAACATCAAAAAAATCGGTATGAACAGTGGTATCATTCTGTGAAGTCATAAAATGGATGTTCTGATGAGTATTTTCGCCTCTTACTCCTACTTTAACGCCAAACTTATTGGCCTTGAATGCATAGCCTGCATATCCCGATGCAATTTGTTGCTTATGGTCAAGATCGTTTTTTCTACTCAAGTCATCTTTCCATGTTTTATCCACCACATCGAAGAATGTATTGTCGCCACGACTAGTATTGTCTCTAAAGATATATTTAAAACCAGCCTCAATGTTGTGCTTCTTGCTTAATGGGTTCACGTAGTCAATTTGAGTAGTATGCTCTACACCCCCTGCATCATTAATGCTTTTTTGTTTGTACCCTTCGGGATAATAAAACCCATCACCTGTTACCTTATCATACACCACCTCAAACTCATTATCGTTAGGATTTTTCTCAAATCGGTACGACACTGTCAGTAACTCGCCTTTTTTCCTAAAGCTTCGCTGATAGTCGGCCGATGCACTAATCGAGCCAAACTCTCCTATAGAGTTGTTGCGCTGCAGATAATAGAAATCTCGTACACCCGCGGAATTTGCCTCTGAGGTAGATTTTGACTTAAATTTTCCACCAAATTGTCCAACAGATACATTGAATAGATTGAGCGTATCGGGCTCGTAGCTCAACTGTGTGTTATAATATAGTCCACCTCCATTGCTTGTCGATTTTCCTTCTTGCGTAAGATTGTTTGTTGGGTTGGGTGCAAACTCTTTTCTGTTAGATGTTGATGTTGACTCGGGACTTCTATGCATAAAATAGCTACCATTGCCAGTAAAGCCAATCTTTCCGTACTTCAATGATAGGTACCCATTGCCGCCCCATCCACCAAATGTGTCGCCATTACCGCCCACCGAACCTGAGTATCCTTCGTCTACACGCTTGTCGGTTATTATGTTTATAATTCCTGTCACTCCCTCGGCATCATATTTAGCTCCAGGATCGGTAATCACCTCTATATCCTTTATACTATTTGCAGGCATGCTTTTTAGCACTTGCGATGGATTATTGGAAATTAAATTTGAAGGCTTGCCGTTGAGGTATATTTTAAAGCCCGACGAGCCTTTGAGTTGTATTTTGTCGTCTCCGTCAACTGTTACCAGTGGAACTTTGCGAAGCATATCAAGCACTGTAGAGGTTGTTGCCTCTGGATCGTCTTTGGCACTGTAGGTTAGTTTGTCAATTTCTACTTTAACTAATGGGCGCTGTGCCACCACACTCACCTCATCCAGTTCGGTTGAGCTTTCCGCCATCTCAATTTTGCCTAAATCGATACTCTTATCATTGTTTGTAACTACTCAGCGAATCGCACAGGTATCCTTCTAACCCTATAAAAGAGCTAG
>CAYTQG010000011.1:0-43715 GCA_964439965.1 uncultured Proteiniphilum sp. | reverse complement strand
GTGATAAAGAGAGTTTTAAGATTCATTTCTTGTGTTTCTCAAATGATAAAGTGTCTTTTTGCCACAGTCGAGTTGTGTTTCTCACTTGATAAAGTATCCCTTTTGCTAAGCCGAGTAGTGCAACTCATATTACAAAGAGTCTTCTTTATCACAATAGGTATATAAACTAATACAGTATTTAGTATTCTATATCAATTAGTCACTATCCTGCTATTTCTAATTCTCGTTGATTTATATATGATGTGGACTATCAAAAGCAACTAACCCGAGACGTATGATTGCCAAATTTAGATATTAAGCAAGAGTAGGCGGCTATTGTTTTTCGATACACACTTTTATTATAGATAATAATCTGTAAATTAGGGACATGGAAAGATATGCGAAAATAAAATGAAAATTTAATAATAAATCTATCCTACTGTTTAGGTAGGATTACAAATTTATATTTATATTTGCAGAAATAATTCTTTAATTTACTTTCATAACGAGGAGATAATATGAATATAAACACCAAAATTAGATATGGCTTACGATCTATGATTGAAATAGGGTGTGCTGACGATAATATGGGTGTTTTGCAAAAAGATATTGCTGAAAAGCAAGACATCTCGCTAAAATATCTCGATTCTATAATATCAGCGCTAAAGCGAGCCAAATTAATAGAGAATAAGTATGGCCGTGGTAGTGGATATGTTTTGACTCGTGATGCATCAAGGATTACTATGCTTGATATTTACACAGCCTTCGATCCTATTAAGGTGGTAGAGTGTGTGTGCGATAGCTCTTTTTGTGATAAGTCTCAAAATGGGTGTAGAGCAAATAGCTATTGGACCGAGTTTAGATATGAAGTAATGAATATTTTACGAAAGAAGAATTTAGCGCAAATCATTCGCGATGAGGGAATGGGATGCAATAAATAGTTTTTTAATAATCACAGCTTAAAAGTGTTGATATCAGAGTTAGTATATGCTCCCATATACTCTTTGATAAGCACAACTTATAGATATCTAGAATGAATATCTATTTTTTTCCTATATCAATGCTACTAAATCTGTAGCATTGATATTTGGGAAAGATTATCAATAAAGAAATTTAGATAGTAAATAGTTTAACATTTTAAAATTCACAATGATAAAAAGAATTACAAGTCTTCAGTACGCCATTATGGCAATTTTTATGCTTGCTATCTCTACCACTGCAAGCGCTCAAGTTCTCAACTTAGATAAGAAGAGTCTGAAAATGTCAATTTCTGGAACCACTAATGTTCATGATTTCTAGTGCAAGGTAACTGATGCCACCGGAAAGATTGTATATAAGGGTGATAACAACTTTTCGGAATTAGTAGTTAATGTTCCTGTTGAATCAATCAAAGGCAAAGAGAAGATGATGGATAAAAAAACTTATGAGACATTTAACTCTAAGAAACATCCTAATATCACTTTTAATATGACAAAAGTTTCATCTTTGAAAGTTAACGGCGACAATATTGATATCGAAGTAAGTGGTAACTTGACAATGGCTGGCGAAACAAGACCAGTAACCCTAAAAGCTAAGGGTTTAAATAGCTCTGATGGAAACTATGTTTTCACTGGTTCACTTTCTATCAAAATGTCAACATTCAATATGAAAGCGCCTACGGCTATGCTTGGTGTGATGAAAGTGGGCGACGAAATAACTCTTTCATATGAGGCTACATTTACAGGTGAGCAACTATCTTTAAAATAATATACAAACAAATTACACTAACAAATTTATTAATCACAGATGAAAAGTTTTTCACAACACTAGCAGTTGTGTCTATAGCTAGCACAACTCTTTTTGCTCAGTTTAGACCAACAGACAAGACGGGTATCAACGTTTTTGAAACTCCCAAAGAGGATACAAAAGTTGAGTTTAATGGAGTAAAAGTGGACTTTGGTGGTGGCTTTACTCAAGGCTTTCAGGCATTGAGCCATAGCAATAAGGCTGTTCAAAGTATTAATGCAGATGGAGTAGATGTAAACAGATTGATTCCTATCAGACCTGGGTTCAACTTGGCATCAGCAAATCTTATGATAAATACACATCTAGCTGATGGAGTTGCACTTAAAATGGAGCTTTACTTAGCGTCTCGTCACCACAACGAAACATGGGTGAAAGGTGGATACATGCAGTTTGATAAAATCCCATTCCTAGATATCGACTTTCTTGATAATATAATGGAATATACTACTCTTAAAGTTGGTCAAATGGAGGTGAACTATGGTGATGCACACTTCAGAAGAACTGACGGAGGAAATGCTATTTACAACCCTTTTGTAGAGAATAATATTATAGATGCATTTGCAACTGAAATAGGTGTGGAAGCTGATATTCAAAGAAATGGATTTATTGGAGTTCTATCTGTAACTAACGGATTGCTTAAGGGAAATGTTGTAGATTTAGATCCAACATATGCTGACCCTGACAATAAATCAACTATTATTTCAAAGGGAAAAAACAATCCAACTCTTATTGTAAAACTTGGATATGACAAACAACTAAACGACCAGCTAAGACTTAGAGCTACTGGATCGGTTTATCATAATCCCGGAGCAGCAGATAATACCTTATTAGCTGGAGACAGAACAGGTTCTAACTACTTTGGTGTAATGCATTTTGCTGCGCCAGGTACTTCAAACTTCACAAATGGTCGTTTCACACCTGGGTTTACTGATAAAATTACAGGACTAATGGGTAACCTATTTGTTAAGTACAATGGTCTTGAGTGGTTCACTACAATTGAGTCTTTATCTGGACGTTCAAGAGTAGAGAGCACAGGTACTCGCAACGCTACACAAATAGCTACTGATTTGGTTTACAGATTTGGTAAGAATGAGGATTTCTGGATTGGTGCAAAATACAATAGAGTAGGTTCAGAGATGTATCAACCAACTGATTTGCCAGCTCTTGGAGCAAGTGGTGATCTACCTGCATTTGATGCTGTTCAAAAAGGTATGTATGATATCAACATTGATAGATTAGCTTTCAGTGCTGGATGGTTTATGACAAAGAATGTTATGACAAAGCTAGAGTATGTAACCCAAAAGTATGATGGATTTAAATACAATAGTATATTCAGCCAAGGCGAATTTAATGGCCTAGTATTACAAGCTGTTGTAGGCTTCTAGATTTAAGGCTAAAATATAAATGTGATGTCTGTGTGTATCTCTTAGCGAGCTATGCTTAGGCATCACATTTTTTTATTTAATTACCCGTATTGTTTATGTTTAATACTAATATAAGATGAAAAGGATTGTTCTGTTTCTATCATTATATATTGTTTTAATACCTACCTTAGTTGCCCGACCACAAAAATCCATCACAGCAACATTATCATTACAACCGTCGAGTGATATAACCATAGTTGTTTTCACAAACCTATTTTCTTTCGATTTAAAGCATACTGGCAATATATTAAATGAGCCAATAGATGCAGATATTGTTGTTAATACCAATAAAGCAAAAGTTGCACACGAGCCCTTGGCATTAACCATCAAAAAGTTTAAGTCGGATAATAAGATGGCTCAAAGAGATTTCTACAAATTGTTAAATGCTGATGTCTATCCAGAGATGTTTCTTGAAGTAGAGGACTTGACCTACACCCAAGAGAATGGAGTGTATGAAGGTGAAGTTTTAATAGACATAACCATCAGTGATATTAAGCGAGGATACAAAATACCTATTGAGGCAACAATTGAGAATAATATACTTAAAGCAAAGGCAAAGAAAAAACTGAGCATTAGAGATTTTAATCTTGAACCCCCAACCGCATTAATGGGGATGATAAAAGTTAGCGAATGGATTGAAATCAACCTCGATATTGAAAGTATTATTGATATAAATTAGATGCAATACCTATCTATTGAGCTAACTTACTGATAGTGCAAACAATTAAGTATATAAAGATTAAGTGAGGTGATAAAGATTTTTTGTATTTTTGCACTTTAATTTTTTAAGTAGATGGAAATTTCAAGCAAATATAACCCCATAGAAGTAGAGAATAAGTGGTATAAGTATTGGATGGATAACAATTTCTTCCATTCTAAACCAGATGAACGTGAACCATACACAATTGTGATTCCGCCTCCTAATGTGACTGGGATATTGCATATGGGACATATGCTCAATAATACTATCCAAGATATTCTTGTACGTCGTGCTCGTATGCAAGGCAAAAATGCTTGCTGGGTACCCGGTACCGACCATGCATCTATTGCAACTGAAGCAAAGGTGGTGGAGAAGCTTGCAAAAGAAGGAATTAATAAGACCGACCTATCACGTGATGAGTTTTTGGACCATGCGTGGGACTGGACTCATAAACATGGAGGCATCATTCTTGAGCAATTAAAGAAGCTTGGTGCTTCATGCGATTGGGATAGAACAGCTTTCACAATGGATGAGGTTCGCTCTGAAAGTGTATTGAAGGTTTTTGTTGATCTCCACGAAAAGGGATTAATATACCGCGGAGTACGCATGATCAATTGGGACCCACAGGCCTTAACGGCTCTCTCTGACGAAGAGGTGGAGCACAAAGAGGTAAATGGTAAGTTGTACTATCTAAAATATCCGGTAGAGGGCTCAGATAATGAGTTTGCAATTGTGGCAACTACACGTCCCGAAACTATTATGGGCGACACAGCTATGTGTATTCACCCTGATAATCCTAAAACTGCATACTTGAAAGGCAAACGAGTATTCGTGCCATTAATTAATCGCTCTATACCTGTTATAGAGGATGAGTATGTGGATATGGAGTTCGGTACTGGTTGTTTGAAGGTAACTCCAGCTCATGATGTGAACGACTATATGTTGGGTGAGAAATATAATCTCGACTCAATAGATATATTTAATGATAATGGAACGCTGAACGAACATGGAGCTATGTATGAAGGCATGGATCGTTTTGATGTTCGTAAAAAGATTGAAAAGGATCTTGAAGAGGCTGGGCTATTAGATAAAGTTGAGCCATATACCAATAAAGTTGGATTTTCTGAGCGTACCAACGCTGTTATCGAGCCTAAGCTTTCAATGCAATGGTTCCTTAAGATGGAAGATTTGGCAAAGCCTGCTTTAGAGCATGTGATGGATGATACAATTAAGTTTCACCCCGCAAGCAATAAGAATATATACCGTCACTGGATGGAGAATATTAAGGATTGGTGCATTAGTCGCCAACTTTGGTGGGGACATCAAATTCCTGCTTTTTATTTACCAAATGGTGGCTATGTAGTAGGTCTTACCAAAGAAGATGCATACGAAAAGGCATTGAAAATGGTAGATTATGAATTATCAATTGATGATTTGCGTCAAGATGAAGATTGTCTTGACACTTGGTTCTCATCATGGTTGTGGCCTATCTCTGTGTTTGATGGTATCAATAATCCCGATAATGAAGAGATCAACTACTATTATCCTACAAGTGATTTAGTAACAGGTCCAGATATTATTTTCTTCTGGGTTGCCCGTATGATTATGTCGGGTTATGAATACCGAAAAGAACAGTGCTTCAACAATGTATATTTTACTGGTATTGTTAGAGATATTCAAGGTCGTAAGATGTCGAAGCAGTTGGGCAACTCGCCCGATCCTATCGAATTGATGGAAAAGCATGGTGCCGATGGTGTAAGAATGGGAATGCTACTTGCATCTTCTGCTGGCAATGACTTGCTGTTTGATGAGGCTTTGTGCGAGCAAGGTCGTAACTTCAATAATAAAATATGGAATGCTTTCCGCTTAGTGAAAGGGTGGGAGGTTAGCGATGAGATAGCACAACCCGAAACAGCAAAGAGAGCAATTGGTTGGTTCGAAAATGTATTGGCCAAAACAGCTGCCGAGATGGACGATCTATTTAGTAAGTATAGACTTTCGGAGGCACTGATGACTGTTTATAAGTTGTTCTGGGATGAATTCTCGTCATGGTACCTTGAAATGGCTAAGCCTGCATATCAGCAACCGATAGATAGAGCAACTTACCAAGCAACTATTTCATTTTTTGATGCCCTGCTTAGATTGCTTCATCCGTTTATGCCATTCATTACTGAAGAACTGTGGCAAGCGCTAAGCTCAAGATCAGAAAAAGAGAGTATCATGTTTGCTTCACTTCCAGCGGTTAGCAATTACGATAAAAAGATTATTTCTGACTTTGAAATAACTAAACAAATTGTAGCCGGAATACGAACTATTAGGCTTGAAAAGAATATACCCAATAGGGAAGAGCTTACCCTTCAGATAATTGGAATACATGACAAAGTAAATGACTCTGTGATTGCGAAAATGGCAAATCTAACATCTATTGAAGATGTGACAGAAAAAACATCTGGAGCAGCTGCATTTATGGTTGGATCTACAGAGTTTACTGTGCCATTAAGTGAAGAGAATATAGATGTGGAAGCTGAAATAGAAAAGATGGAAGCCGAAATTAAGTATTTAGAAGGCTTTTTACAATCTGTAATGAAGAAGCTAAGCAATGAGAGATTTGTACAAAATGCAAAGCCTGAGATTGTTGAAAACGAACGCAAGAAACAGGCAGATGCTGAAAGCAAAATTGCAACACTCAAAGAAAGTATAAATGGATTGAAGGGTTAGAAACCCTTTATGCAAGACCTATAAATTTAAAAAGCATCTGATATATAGTGACTCAGATGCTTTTTTTGATTAAATTTGCATACTTAAAAACAGAAAAAGATGAATACAGTAGTTAGTGGTATCCGTGCAACGGGTAACCTTCACTTAGGGAATTACTTTGGCGCTTTGCAAAACTTCATTCGTATGCAGAATGAAAACAATTGCTATTTTTTTATAGCTGATATCCATTCTCTAACCACACATCCAGATCCAAAATTATTACATCAGAATGTGAAGAATGTTCTGGTTGATTATCTTGCAGCTGGTATAGATCCAGATAAATCAGTTATATATGTTCAGAGTGATGTTCCAGAAATTATCGAACTATACCTCTATCTAAATATGCATGCCTATTTGGGTGAGCTATCTAAAACATCGTCTTTTAAAGATAAAGCTCGTAAGCAACCCGAAAATGTGAATGCAGGCTTGCTAACATACCCAACACTTATGGCTGCTGATATACTAATTCACAATGCTGATAAAGTGCCAGTAGGTAAGGATCAAGAGCAACATTTAGAAATGACTCGCCGATTTGCTCGTCGCTTCAATAACTTTTATAATAAAGAATTTTTCAAGGAACCTGAAGCATACAACTTTGGTCAACAATTAGTAAAGATTCCAGGACTGGATGGAAGTGGAAAAATGGGTAAGTCGGAAGGAAATGCTATCTATCTTGCAGATACTCCAAAGGAGATAGAGAAGAAAGTGAAACGTGCGCTTACCGATTCGGGCCCCACAGAGCCAAACTCAGTGATGCCTGATTATATTGAAAACTTATTCACCATTCTTCGAGTTGTATCTACGCCTGAGGTGGTTCAGCATTACGAAAACACATGGAACACCTGCGAAATAAGATACGGAGATCTTAAGAAGCAGCTTGCTGAAGATATTATAAACTTCGCATCTCCTATCAGAGAGCGTATTATCGCTATTGAAAACGATAATGAATACTTGCGCAAGGTAACTCAAGAGGGTGCCGAGAAAGCACGCGAGAGCGCAATAAAAACGGTAAAAGCAGTAAGAGAAATTGTAGGCTTCAAAAAGTTTTAAGAGGCTAACTATAAAATATTATGATTGAGACTTTGTTGTTACAACGAGGTCTCATTTTTTTTTTAAACTTTTTTATTGTATGGTTGTTCACTTAAAGATATAAGTAGGTGGTCGCAATGCAACACAACTATTTCATAATTAATATTTCGAGGACAAATTATATATGCTAGATTTTAAGAGAGTAGGACTAGAAGATAAGGATATTATAGATTCATTTTTACAGAATCAAAACTATAGAGCATCCGATTTATGCTTTACAAACCTTTATACATGGGGTGCAAAGTTTAATACTGAGTTTGCAGTGGCTAATGATTGGTTATTTATTCGATTTAGAGATAATAATAACCGAAACTCATATTTAAAACCCATTGGTACTGGCAATATAAAGGATGGTATTGAGTTGGTTATGAAAGATCATCAAGAGTTTGATAATGTGTTTCAGCTCCGTGGTCTTACCAATGAAATGATTGACGAAATCGAATCTGCCATGCCCAATGTATTCGAATTTAGTCTTAATAGAAGCGTATCTGATTATATTTACACTGCAGATAAACTATCAAGTCTTGCAGGCAAAAAGCTACAAAGTAAGCGTAATCATATCAACCGATTTAAAAGAGAAAATAATTGGGAGTACCACTCTATGCATGGAGAGAGTGACTTTGTGAGAGAGTGTAAGGGCTTACTAAAGATATGGATGAGTAATAATGGAGATGAAAATGAGGATGCCGATGGATTTGATGTGCAGGCGGTTAACCTGATGCTTGATAACTTCGATTATTTAGGCCTGAAAGGTGGATTAATTTGTGTTGACGGAAATATTGCAGCCTTTACTATTGGCGAGCAACTAACTAAAGATACTTTTGTGGTGCATGTGGAGAAAGCTCGTACGGATATTCATGGAGCATATACAATAATCAATCAACAGTTTGTAGAGAATGAAATGTCGGAATTCACATATGTAAATCGTGAAGAGGACTTAGGGATTGAGAACCTGCGTAAGGCAAAAATGTCATATCATCCTGATATTCTTTTAGAGAAATCTGTGGCACGACTAAAATAAGAGATAAAGAAATGATAAAACTGGCTGATAATTCTACAAAAGGAGCTGTATGGGATATGTGGAAAACTGTTTTTGGTGATCCAGATAGCTATATGGAGCTATACTTCAGAACAAAATATAGTAATGATAATACTCTTATATATTTTGAGAATGAGAAGCCAGTTGCATCGCTTCAGATGCTGAAGTTTAACTTTACTTTTTACGGTGATGAATTGCCTATATATTATCTTTCTGGCGTTTGCACATTGCCAGAAGCTCGCAGAAAAGGATATATGGACAAACTCATTATTGAGAGCTTTAAAGTGGCTAAAGAGCGAGCTATTCCCCTAATGTTGCTTGTGCCACAAGAAGAGTGGCTACTTAAATTTTATTATAAGTATGGCTTTGCACAAACTTTTGATTCAGGCTCTGAGCAATTGATATCACTAAAGGAGTTGAACGAAAGGCATAAGGGTAATTTAGAATCTGCATATGCAGAGTTCGATTCAAACTACAGAGGGCAAGATATGACTGTGCAGAAATCATTTGAGGACTTCAAGGCAATAATGGAAGAAGCAGCATTATGGGACTATCCGCCTAAAAAAAGTCTTATAGGAATGGCACGTGTTATAGATGCTGAGCAGCTTATTTCTATTTTTGCCAAACATAGCACTGAGGATATTGCCACCCTAAGAGTAATTGATAAAATTATAGATAAAAATAATATTACGGTGCCAATCTCTGGTAGTGGGCACAAAATAGAGTTGGATGTATTAAATCTAGCCCAACTATTATTAGGATACAATACATCAGAAAAGGCACCTCAGATTCATTTCATGTTGGAGTAGGGTAGTATGTGTTACTTCGCTTTTCCTTGACTAGCAACAGCATCCATTTTCTCCTTTATCTTATCTGGGTCACCAATAAACTCATCATTCACTAAGTTCATATCATTATCAAACTCAAATAAGTAAGGCACACCAGTTGGCTAGTTTAAGTTGACAATATCACTATCTGATATGTTTTTTAGATGTTTAATTATTCCACGCAAGCTATTACCATGCGCCGAAACCACTATCTCATCATACTTATTGCTAAGCTCGCTAAATATCACATTATTCCAATATGGAAGAATTCTATCTATGGTATCTTCTAATGATTCAGTAAGAGGAATATTATCATCACCAATTGATTTGTATCTAGGGTCATTAAATGGAGATCTAGCATCATCCTTTTGCAATTTATCAGGAGCAATATTGTAGCTACGTCTCCATTTCAAAACCTGCTCTTCGCCGTATTTCAATGCAGTCTCAGCCTTGTTTAGTCCCTGTAGTGCCCCATAATGCTTTTCATTTAATCGCCATGATTTCTCAACAGGAATCCAATCTAAATCCATCTCATCAAGAACAATATTTAGAGTTTTAATAGCCCTCTTTAATAGCGATGTGTAAGCCTTTTCAAATCTAAATCCAGCCTCTTTTAGAGCAATTCCCGCCTGATGAGCCTCATCTACTCCTTTATCAGTTAAGTCAACGTCAGTCCACCCCGTAAATCTGTTCTCTTTATTCCAGGTACTCTCTCCGTGCCTAATTAAAACTACTCTTTTCATATGTTCTTATTGTTTAATTATGTCCTCATTTATCATCTGTAGATGTATCGATTGTTGTTGCTCATCTTCCATTTTTCTGATAATTTTTATTTGCCCTATCAATAGATATAGAGATAGAACGGCTGAAAGAAAGTCAGATATCGGCATCGAAATCCATACACCTGTCAATCCAAATAGCTCAGGAAGTATAAGAAGTGCGGGAACCAAGAATAGTATCTGACGGCTTAAGCTTTGAATAATTGCCTTTTTGGCCTGACCAATACTTTGAAAGAAACTACCAGCCACAATCTGAAATCCTACAACTGGAAATGATAGTAATCCAAGTCTTATACCATTAGCAGCAATGTCTAGCAATTCAGCATCTCGGGTAAATGCGCTTGCAAACAATCGTGGGAAGAACATACCAATAATAAAGCCTGTGGTAGATATTATACTTGCTATTTTAAGAGTATAAATGAAAGTGTCTTGTACTCGGGCAAACCTTTTAGCCCCATAATTAAATCCAATAATTGGCTGTGTGCCCTGATTTAGCCCCACAATAATCATCACTATCACCAGAGTCATAGAGTTTAGAATACCAAATGCACCTACAGCTAAGTCGCCTCCATGCTTAATCAAAGAAGTATTCATTAGAACGGCAACACCAGATGCTGCAACTTGCATCAAGAAAGGCGACATACCAATGGATACTATAGCCAGTATTATATCTCTGTTTAGTCTTATATATCCCATTTTAAGCCTAATGATACTATCCTTTTGCACAAAGTGGTACATTACAAATAGCATGCCCACAGACATAGATATCACTGTAGCCCATGCCACACCGGCAATTCCCATTTTAAATACAAAAATGAATATAGGGTCTAGAATTATGTTTAGTACAGCCCCAATAAGCATTGTTATCATAGCTTTTTGCGGATAACCCGATGCACGCATCATATTATTAAAACTATAACACAAGCTTACAAACACATTTCCCAGAAGAACTATTTGAAGATATTGACGTGCATACGGGAGTGTGTTTTCAGTTGCACCAAATGCAATCAATATATTGTCTAGATATATGTAGAACAGCGTCATCACAATTGCGTTAAATATAACGGTCAATAGTAATGAGTTGCCCAATATTCTTTCGGCGGTATCCTTTCGCCGCTCTCCCAAGCTAATCGATATTCTACTAGCCGCACCCACTCCAACAAGCATCCCAAGCGATGATGCTAGAATAGTTACTGGAAATGTAATTGCTAATCCAGATATAGCCATAGCCCCCACACCTTGTCCTATAAAGATGCGGTCAACAATATTATATAGAGTATTAACCAGTGTTCCTACAATAGCTGGTAATGAGTATTCCCATACTAATGAGCTGATTTTCTTTTGTTCTAAATCTAATTCTTTCTTTGTTCGCAAAGTATATAATTAATCTTGATAGTATCTATTTGCTTGTCATAATATCTAGCACTATCTTGTCAGTTTCAAGCATTCCTATCTTGCCAATAAGGGCTAGATTTCTGATTGTCTTGTCAATGTCGTCGTCGATAATTCCTTCTTGTCCAGTCACAGATTTGTCCTCCATTGCCATAAGTGCCGATAGCGAAGCGGTGGAAACCCCACTAGCTATTTTTAGTGCACAGCTAGGCTTTGCGCCGTCGCATATCATTCCAGTAATGTTGGCAATCATATTTTTAGCTGCATATACAACATTGTCATACGTTCCACCCATCAAATATGTTATTCCACAACTCGACCCTGTGGAGGCCATAACGCATCCGCATAGAGCTGACAAACGACCCATATATTGCTTTATATAAATCACCGAAAGGTGACTTATAATAAGAGCACGAATCAAGCTTTCTTCATCGCTCCCCACCTGCTCAGCATATGTAAGCACAGGCAATGTGGCTGCCACACCCTGATTGCCACTTCCTGAGTTGCTCATCACCGGGATAAGCGCGCCATCCATACGAGCATCACATGCCCCAGCTGTTGAAGAAATCATTTTGCTATGAAGATTGTCTCCAAACAAATCCTGTCCCTTCTGGCTTAATATACTTTTGGCTACGTTGTGACCATAGTTGTTGTGCTTCGAAAGTCTTGAAGCCTCACGATTCATTTTTGCAGCATCAAGAATAAAACTTAATTCCTCTATTGGCGATTCCACTGCGAAGTCATAAACCTTTTTGAATGTGAGTGCTCGTCCCAAATCACCTATTAAGTTATCTTCCTCATCACCAAATGTTCCTTTATTGAGAAGCAGAGCATTACCATTCTTTTCGATATGCGTAAATTGTGTGTGAGTGCCTCTAATTATCGCTTTTGAGCTCTGTTCCTTCTCAAAACAGTTGACTTCGATATAAAGTTTATCACTAATATCATTTTTAAGCTCTATTTTGATTCTTTTTTCCTCAATATATTCTTTGCCTCTTTTTACATCATCAGGCACTAAATCGCGCAACACCTCCAGCCCATATTCCGATTTTCCTATCAGTGCACCTAGTGCCACAGCAATTGGCAAACCAATCATACCCGTACCAGGGATTCCTACTCCCATTGCATTTTTCAAAACGTTTGCACTGAGGTATAGCTCTATTCGTTCAGGAATTTTCCCTAATGTTTCGGTAGCTTTAGCTACACATAATGATACTGCTATAGGTTCCGTACATCCAATTGCTGGAATGATTTCGCGCTGCATCAAAGCTCTGATATCTTTTCTTTCTTCTATGCTTAACATATTCAGATATTGTTCAATAGGTTGTTTTTTATGTGTCACAAAGGTACAAAAAAAAGAGAATAACTGATTCCGCTATTCTCTTTCTTTAAAATGTAATGGTTTATAAATTACAGCATTACTTAAATGTAGCCCCTATTATATCTAACAACTCATTTGTAATACTTTGTTGTCTCGATTTGTTGTATTGCAATGATAAATCATCAAGCATATCGTCAGCATTGTCGGTGGCAGTTTGCATAGCCATATTTCGTGCAGCTTGCTCCGATGTGTATGACTCTAAGAGTGCACTATACATCTTTGTTTTTATCACTTTGGGCACCAAGCTATTTAGTAGTGCCTCTCTATTGGGCTCTATAATATATTCTGTAGGAAACTGCTCAGTTTCATTGCTAGGGGCTTCAAAGCTAATAGGTAGCAATGTCTCTTGTACAAGCATCTGCACCCCTTTCGATCTATATTGGTGATATATAATCTCTACTTTATCTATCTCTTTATTCAAAAATAGCTGCATCAATCGGCTTGTAATTTCCGACATCTCCACATAGTCTGGGTTTTGGGCAACGCTCTCGTTATACTCCTTGGGTTTAATATCCATCTTTCGAATTGCCTGATCTGTCTTTTTCCCAATAGTGTATATTAATATATTTTCATCGCCCAAATGTTTGTACTCTTTGATAGTCCTCAGCAGTTTGCGAGTTGCATTTGCATTAAAAGCACCACACAAACTCATATTAGCTGAAAATACCACAACTGCCACTCTATTTATCTCCCTCACCTCTTCGAAGGCAGATTTAAACTTAGTTTCAGACGACAAAAAGTTGTCCAGAAGTTTAGTTATGTTATCCTTGTAGGGCAAGTATCTTGTGATTTTCCGCTCAGCTTGTTGCAGTTTTATAGATGCCACCATCTGCATAGCAGAGGTTATCTGCTGAGTAGCCTTTACTGATCCAATTCGCGTTTTTATATCCCTGAGTGATGCCATATCCTACCTAATTTGGTTGCAATATTCTATGTACTACATCTTCGGCTACTCCTTCTATGATGTCGGTTACATCTTTATTTATTTCGCCAGCCTTGATTACGTCCAACACCTCGTGCTGATACATAGTTTCGAGTGAGTATAGAAACTCTTTCTCAAAATCTTTAACCTTGTTGAGCGGTATCTTTGATAAAAGAGCATTTACACCACAATATAGAAGTGCAACCTGTTTCTCCACACTCATCGGTTTATTGATAGGCTGAACGAGTAATTGCGCATTCTTTTGCCCTTTGTCAATAGTCATAGCGGTTACTTTATCTAAGTCGCCACCAAATTTTGTAAAGGCAGACAACTCAGTAAATTGTGCCTGATCCATTTTTAGTGTTCCAGCTATCTTCTTCATTGGCTTTATTTGTGCGTTACCACCCACTCTTGATACTGAAATACCAACATCAATAGCGGGTCTATTGCCCTGATTGAATAGCTCGGTGTCCAAAAATATTTGCCCGTCAGTAATCGAAATCACGTTCGTAGGTATATAAGCCGACACGTCCCCTGCCTGTGTTTCAATAATAGGTAGTGCAGTAAGCGATCCTCCACCTTTTACTATATCTCTAAGGCTGTCGGGTAGGTCGTTCATTTTTACAGCCACTTCTTGCTGACTAATAATTCGTGCAGCACGTTCTAGTAATCTTGAGTGTAGGTAGAAAACATCACCTGGATATGCCTCTCGCCCAGACGGACGGCGAAGGATAAGGGAAATCTCTCTATATGCTACAGCTTGTTTCGATAGGTCGTCATACACAACTAGCGCATTACGTCCAGTGTCTCTAAAGAACTCACCAATAGCTGCACCCGCAAATGGGGCATAAAATTGCAATGCGGCTGAGTCGGCAGCGTTGGCTGCTACCACTATGGTATAATCCATTGCCCTATGTTCGCGCAGTGTGTTTACTATTGATGCCACCGTAGAGCCCTTTTGTCCTATTGCCACATAAATACAATAAACTGGGTCGCCTTCCTCGTATCTTTTGCGCTGGTTGATTATCGTGTCAACAGCTATAGTGGTCTTGCCGGTTTGCCTATCTCCAATAATAAGCTCACGCTGACCCCTACCGATGGGAATCATAGAGTCGATAGCTTTAAGCCCTGTTTGCAATGGCTCATTCACTGGTTGTCTGTATATCACACCTGGTGCCTTTCGCTCAAGTGGCAACTCATACATTTTGCCACCAATTTTGCCGCGACCATCTAATGGTTCTCCCAAAGGGTTGATAACACGGCCTAGCATGCTCTCGCTAACAAAAATTGATGCCACGCGACCAGTTCTTTTCACCGAATCGCCCTCTTTAATCTCGCTAGTTGAACCAAGTAATACAGCTCCCACATTATCAACCTCCAGATTCATCACAATGGCTTGCATGCCATTATCGAATTCTAAGAGCTCATTCGATTCTGCGTTTCTTAATCCATATATTCTGACCACACCATCGCTAATTTGCAATACTGTGCCAACTTCATCGAGCTTTACATCGGCATCAATCCCCTCAAGTTGTGCTCTCAGAATCTCCGATACTTCGCTTATTTTAATTATATTATCTGGCATATTTTGTTCCTTTCTACACTATTCGCCTATTTCTATCTATATACTGTTTTTTGATTCTGTTTAGTTGTCCCCTCAGGCTGGCATCCCATCGATTGTAATCAACCTCGAGAATGAAACCACCCAGTATTTCGGGGTCAACAATCTGAGTAAGCTCAAGACGACCATCTAGTTTGCCTTCAATAGATTCCATAAGTGTTCCTATTGTTGACTTATCTATCTCAATAGCGGTTGTGAGTTTTCCTCTATATACATTAAGTGACCTGCAATACAGTTCCTGAAACTCAAGCATAATGCTTTGCAAATAGCTTTCTCTATTATTGCGCAAAAGCAAGCCTACCACACTCTCAAAAACTTCAGACCATTCACCACCCGAGGCAGTCAGAATCAAATCGCGCTTTTTCTCTTTCGATACCAAAGGGTTTGCTAGCGTATCATTAAGATTTGTAACCTCAGCAAAGACAGCTGTAATGAGCTTCGACTTTTCGTAAGCCTCCTTAGCCATATTCATTTCTATCACATATTCAAGAAATGCAGTCGCGTATCTTGTTGCTACCAAACCTGTATTCATATTTCAAAAAAAATATTTATGATAAGTTTATTTCATCAACCAAGCGAGTTATCATACTCATTTGCTCGTCTTTATTCTTCAGGTTTTCACGTAGTATCTTTTCAGCAATGTCAACTGACAGAACTGCTATTTCGCGCCTGATATCTGCTAGAGCCTCCTCTTTTTCGTGAATGATTTGCTTGCGTGCTACCTCTACTATACTTCTAGCCTCTTTTGAAGCATCCTCTCTTGCTTTCTCAAGTATAAGGTCTCGCTTTTTGGTTGCCTCCACTATAATATGATGGTGTTCATCTTTTGCGCTAGCTATTATCTTTTCGCTATCAATCCTGACTTTCTCCAACTCTTTGTATGCTTTTTGAGCAGCTATTATCGATTCGTCGATATACTTTTTTCTCTTGTCAAGCATTTTTAATATCACTGGAAAGCCATACTTTGACAGAATTAACAGTACAGCCCCAAATGATATTACCATCCAGAAAATCAGACCTACATCAGGTGTTAGTAAAGATGATGACATATATTATTTTTTATTTTAGAGTATGAAACCTAATACTACGATAGCAAACAAAGCTACCCCCTCGATAAGAGCTGCCGAAATAATCATGTTCATTCGTAAGTCGGCACCAGCTTCGGGTTGTCTTGCTATTCCGTCGGCAGTGGTTGCAGCAATTTTAGAAATACCAATACCTGCTGCAAGTGTTGCAACACTAATGCCAATAGCTTCGCCTAAAATTCCTAACTCCAGGCCGCTTGCTGCTTGTAATAATAATGAGTTTAACATAATGTTTTTAGTTTAATTTGTTGTTATAGTTTTGTTATTAATTATTTTGAATCTAATTTGCTTTTTGTTTTTGTGTCTCCGGCTCTCTTGCCAATCCTATAAACACAGCCGAAAGAAGTGTGAATATATAGGCTTGGATAAATGCTACCAATATCTCGAGCAGACCAATGAAAATGCTAAATAAAAGCGACACAACCGTCATAGCTCCATTTGTAGCTGCTCCAAGTTTAACGGTAACAAATATAACAGAAGTTAGCCCCAGCACTATTGAGTGTCCTGCAGTGATGTTTGCAAACAAACGAATCATCAGTGCAAATGGTTTTGTTACTGTTCCAACCAATTCTATTATTGGCATCAATGGCACAGGCACTTTTAGCCATGTGGGCACATCAGGCCAAAAAATATCTTTATAATATGATTTGGAGCCAGTGATGTTTACTATAAGAAACGTGGAGACTGCCAATACAAGAGTTACAGCTATATTGCCCGTAACATTAGCCCCTCCTGGAAATATTGGGATAAGACCCAGTAGATTGTTGAATAGGATAAAAAAGAAAACTGTAAGTAAAAAAGGTGCAAACCTTCGGTACTCGCTTCCTATCGATGGTTTTATTATTTCGTCGTTTATAAACACCACTACCACTTCTATCAAGCCTGGCATCCCTTTGTTTGCCTCAATAGAATCGCGCTTATAATATCGGGCTACACTTAAAATTATAAATATCAATATTGCTGAGCTAATCAGCAGTGAAGTCGCATTTTTGGTTAGCGACAGGTCTATAGGTGCTATTTCGCTACCATTATCACCTTTCTCTACAATCTTTCCTGCATATTTTCCATCTTCTGCAATATAAAACTGATTGTGCTTTGAGTTGGGCTTGTTAAGTTGTGACGATAAAAATATATTAATCCCACTTTGCGAACTATACAAAATTATAGGCAAAGGGATAGACACATCCTTTCCTTTCCATGTCAGAAAATGCCACTCGTATGAGTCGGCAATATGCGATAGTATCATCTCTTTTATGTCTAAATCCTCATGTTGAGGCTCATTTATTGCTTCAGCCTTAGCCTCAGAAGTAAATGATACTAACATTAGGATTGATATGATAAATAAAAACTTCCTCATCCTTTATGCTCTATTCTCTTTTTTGTGCCAATTTTCTATCTGTGCGAAAATATATATCTCGAAGAAAAGATAAAACAGATAGAATGCAGCCAGCATTATTGCAAAACTTCTTATTTCGGCTCTATCAAGTAGCCAATAAATGAGACCGATAGCCATGGTGGTAAAAATCTTGAACCCCCTAATTACCATTAGCTTGTTGAGTATTTTAATTGAGTTGTCGTATTTTACCCTTGTGAGCACAGCAATAGTGATTGCACCCACTATAAGAAAGTAGAGTGGAATAACGGGATAGTCCATAAATGCTAATTCGGGGAAAAAATGAATTAACACCATCCATGTGCCCAGCCCTATTATAATGACAAATAGAGCCAAGAGAGAATATAATTTTATTTTTAACTGTTTCATTTTGCTATCCATTCTATATATATGGTAACATTATTGTCTTTCCCCTCCACAAAGCCCTCAGATGATTCAATCTCGGTGGTCTCGTCGTTTGATATGTATTTGATTTTTCCTTTGTCTATAGATGATATTATGGGGCTATGATTATTAAGTATAGTGAACCTACCTAAGCTTCCAGGTAGCGTTACGGATGATACCATCTCATCGCACACAATACCATCGGGGGTGTATATTTTTAGTTTTATTTGGTCCAAAGCATCAATGGTTTTATTTGTTAGCCTCCTCCATTAATCTCTTTCCTTTTGCTATTGCATCGTCGATGGTGCCAACATTTAGAAATGCCATTTCGGGATATTCGTCAAGCTCTCCGTCTAATATCATTTTGAAACCTCTAATGGTCTCTTCAATTGGAACCATCACACCAGGTAGACCAGTAAACTGTTCGGCAACGTGAAATGGTTGCGATAAAAATCGTTGTACCTTACGAGCACGATTTACTGTTATTCTATCCTCATCCGATAATTCTTCCATTCCTAAAATTGAGATTATATCTTGAAGCTCTTTATTGCGCTGTAATATCTGAACTACCCTTTGTGCTGTATTGTAGTGCTCCTCGCCAACTATCTCGGGTGTTAATATTCGCGATGTGGATTCGAGCGGGTCAACTGCAGGAAATATACCCAAGCCCGATATTTTTCGGCTTAATACTGTTGTAGCATCAAGGTGCGAGAATGTGGTGGCAGGAGCAGGGTCTGTCAAATCGTCCGCTGGAACATAAACTGCTTGCACTGATGTGATAGAACCCTTGTGAGTAGATGTAATACGCTCTTGCATAGCACCCATCTCAGTAGCAAGGGTAGGCTGGTAGCCCACTGCCGAAGGCATTCGTCCCAATAGTGCTGAAACCTCAGAACCCGCTTGGGTGAACCTAAATATATTATCGATAAAAAATAAGATGTCTGATTTGCCTTCGGTATTCATATCTCTGAACGACTCGGCAAGCGTGAGCCCCGATAGTGCAACTGACGAACGAGCTCCTGGTGGCTCATTCATCTGTCCGAAAACGAGTGTGGCTCGTGATTTTGAAAGTGCATCGTAGTCAACCTTCGTTAAGTCCCAATGCCCTTGCTCCATACTTTTTTTAAACTCCTCGCCATAGTCGATAATTCCCGATTCAATCATCTCTCTAAGCAGGTCGTTTCCTTCTCTTGTACGCTCGCCTACACCAGCAAACACCGAAAAACCACCTTTGCCCTTAGCAATATTATTAATGAGCTCTTGAATTAATACAGTTTTGCCTACTCCAGCACCACCGAACAGACCGATTTTTCCTCCTTTAAGATAAGGCTCAATAAGGTCGATAACCTTGATGCCCGTAAATAGTACCTCGGTAGATGTTGATAAGTCCTCAAATTTAGGTGGGTCTCTGTGTATAGGGTTGTGCATGTCTTTGTCAAGTGCTTTGAGCCCGTCGATGGCATCTCCCGTCACATTAAGCAACCTGCCTCGTGTTTGAACACCCGCAGGCATGTTGATGGGACTACCATTAGCTACAACTGGCATTTTGCGCCTCAATCCATCAGTTGTATCCATTGCTACTGTCCTAACAGTATTTTCACCAATATGCTGCTGAACCTCTAACACCACTTTTGTACCATTATCGCGCGTAATGGTAAGTGCATCGTTAATGGCTGGAAGATCTGCATTGCCATTTCCGTTCAACTCAAAATATACATCTACCACTGGGCCGATGATTTGTGAAACGTGTCCTGTAATTTTGCTCATATATATTATTCGGATGTTTTGATTTAATTAACCAACAACATACTTTATTGTTTTGGGTTAGTTCGCAAATGTACTCAAAACTAATTTGATATGCAATATAAGAACAGAAAGTAAAAGTGTTAGCCAAAATTGCTTTTGAGCTCGAATGATTAAAGCTCTTCAAGTAGATTGTTGAAGTACCTTGAAAACTGTATGCATAAATCAAGTTTTGAAAATGTGATGTGTTTTTATTCAAAAAATGCTTTATAATGACTAATAAAAATAGACTCAAATAGTCATTTAATCTGTCGGTTAATAATATTCTAGAGTTGATGCCTATAAACTGTTAATATATTCACATTCAAAGCGTCTTGATTTGGTTAATTATGGTTTCATTGCTAATTATCAACGAAGTAGTATCTGTGCATAATTATACATTTTGATGAAAACCATTTTTATATGGGGTAAATGGGTTGTTGCAGAAAAATATCGAACTTTTTATGGGGTATAATATTTTATTTCACTCTCGACAACACTGCCAAACACCCTAGTTTAACATTAAGAAACACCAAATCCTCTAAAAACTCACATTTTCGTTCACATGTATATGGTTTTGTATAATTTATATGGGGTAAAAAGTTCGATTTCAAAACCACCATATTTCGTTTATGGGGTATATAAATTGATTTTGCACCAAATAAGTACTTTTTAGGGCATATTTCACTCGTTTTTCTTCATCATATATTAACAGTTTAGGATATTTTAAACCTTAAATCGTGTAAATATAGTTCTAGACCCCATATTTCGATCGATTTTAGTCTGCAAAAACTCATTTACCCCATAAAATATTCGATTTTGATGTCACGAGATATCAAATTAGCGGAATTTGAGTCGATTTTATTTGTGCAAGTGACTAATGAGGGGGTATAAATCTGTCAAGCATTAATTGTGGGATAAGCTTGGGTTATATAATTATTCGTGTAGTAAATTAATGTTTCGGGGGTTGAGAATTTATTTTTTAGAATGAAATTGACTATTATTGTACTTCGAAACGAAAAAATACTTTTAATAACATGTCGCACAGTGAATATTTGCTACACTATATATGGAAATACCGTCTGTTTGATCAATCTAATCTTTCTACAACTGATGGACATTCGATAGAAGTTTTAGATCCTGGCATTCATAATAGTAACTCGGGTCCCGACTTTTTTAATGCAAAAATAAAAATTGATGATAGGGTGTGGGCGGGCAATATTGAAATTCATATCAATTCGGATGATTGGTATAAACACAAACATCATGAGGATAAGGGCTATAACTCAACAATATTGCACGTGGTGGAAAAACATAATGGAGATGTGCATAATGAGCAAGGGCACAGTGTGCCCCAAATGCAGATAGTAGTTCCAAGTAATGTAAGGGAGAATGCTGATTCGTTACTGATGAGTAGGTCGAGCATTCCTTGTAAAAATCAACTTGCAGATATCCCTAAACATATTTTACGCTCGTGGATTGGTGTATTGGGTATTGAGCGATTGGAGCGTAAAACAAACGATATTTATAAATACTTAGAAAGGTACAATAACTCGTGGGATGAGGCTTTTTATGTTTTGCTGGCGCGCAATTATGGTTTTGGTTTAAATTCTGATGCCTTTGAGCGATTGGCAATGAGTTTGAATTATAAAGTGATTCAACGACATGCCAATAACTTGTTTCAGGTAGAGTCCCTTTTATTTGGTCAAGCGGGTATGCTGAACGAAGCAGATATTACTGACCAATATTATTTAGACCTACAAAAAGAGTACAGATTTTTGAAACATAAATATCAACTCAAGCCTTTAGATAGTTATATATTCAAGATGCTACGAGTGAGGCCAAGTGCCTTTCCCCAAGTTCGAATTGCACAACTGGCCTCGTTGTTGGTAGAAACGGGGCGATTGTTCTCGTCGATTATTGATATTGAAGATTACCGCAAACTAAGGCTCTATTTTCAATCGAGTGTTTCGGAATATTGGAAAACTCACTACACATTTGGTAAAGAGTCGAAACAATCGAACAAGATTATGGGTGAGTCGTCGTTAGATATAATACTCATTAATACAGTTGCGCCCATCCTTTTTGCTTATGGAAAAAGAAGAGATGAGGAAAAGTATTGTGACAGGGCGCTTAGCTTATTGGAATCGATAAAGCCAGAGCGAAACTCGATTGTTAGAGACTTTCAATTGCTGGGTGTGGATGTGAAAAATGCATTCGACTCGCAGGCTCTTATTCAGCTAAAAAGAGAATATTGCAGTCAGCGTAAATGCCTTTATTGTAAGATTGGGTATAGAATCATGGCCAAATAATGGGCAGAAGTGTATGATAAATAGGCAATTTGCGTTTTTTTATACTCTTAAAAAATGGATACTACTTATTTCGTTGTATTTTTGTCAAAATAAATATTTTACAACTCATTCAATTTAGATGACAAAGCTTGCAAAATACATATTAACAGGTTTAGTAATTTCGTGTGCGATTTATATATTTAATTCTTGCGCCAATATGGCGTCGCCAACAGGGGGATTGTATGATGTGACTCCGCCAAGGCTTATTAAAGCAAATCCACCTAACAACTCACTGAATGTAAATAAGAAAATTATTGAATTTGAATTTGATGAAAACATCAAGATAGAGAAGCCTGCCGAGAAGGTTATAATCACTCCACCTCAAATAGAGATGCCCGTAATAAAGTCAATTGGTAGGAAGGCGATAGTAGAGCTGATTGATGATTTTCATGAAAGCACAACCTATACTATTGACTTTACTGATGCTATAGTGGATAACAACGAAGGAAATCCACTTGAAAATTTTTCACACTCTTTCTCCACAGGTGATGTGTTGGATACGTTGGCTGTTTCGGGCACTGTTTTGTCGGCAGATAATCTGGAGCCTATGCAGGGTATATATGTGGGTATGCATACAAATCTTGATGATTCGGCTTTTGTGAAAATTCCGTTCGAAAGAATATCGAGAACCGACTCGCGTGGCAAATTTACCGTACGTGGCTTGGCTGAGGGTGAATATAAAATATATGCACTAAAGGATGATAACAGAGACTATAAGTATGATAATCCGCAGGAGACAATAGCTTTTTTGGATTCGATAATCATACCATCGTCGATGTCAGCAGTGAGGCAGGATACTGTTTTTGTGGATAGTGTTACTATTGATTCAATTAAAACAGTTAACTATACCCGCTTTATCCCTGATGATTTGATACTTCGTTCGTTTGATGTTGGCTTTAAGCGCAAGTATAGAGAAAAGCATGAGCGACCAACTCGTGAGAAGTTGGTGGTTTATATGTCATCGCCAACACAACTACCAAATTTTGAACTTGTACAGCCACAATCGACTGATAGTGCATGGTACAAAATGGAGCGTAGCATAGAGAATGATACTGTGTCGCTATGGATTACCGACTCGCTTGTGTATAAGCAAGATACTATATTGATGAAGATGGACTATTTAAGAACGGACACTCTGAATCGTGATGTGCTTGCAACAGATACCTTACGCTTTTTGTATAAAGCACCAAAGGTGTCGCGTAGCGAAAGAAAAAAGAATGAAGACGAGGACAAAGAAAAGGAGATTGTTTTTATGAATATTAAAAACACTATTAAGTCCAGTCACGAGGTGTATGCTCCTATTTATGTAGAGTTTGAACATCCCGTGTTGAGCTTCGACTCGTCGATGGTGCGATTAGAACATGAGGTTGACTCAGTGTTAAGCCCCATACCATTTTCATTTGCGGCTGATAGCCTCAATCCACGACTCTATAAGATAGAGCATAAATGGGAACCAGAAGAGAAATATAAGTTTAGTATCGATTCGGCCTCAGTACATAGCGTTTATGGATTGTGGAACAACAAGGTGGAGCAACCATTTAGCATCAAATCATTAGATCAATACGGAAATATACTTTTCTCAATTCATGGTTTGCCAGATAGTGTAACCTCTTATGTAGAGCTATTGGATGGCTCTGATAAACCTTTTAGGAAAGTGCGTGTCAAAAACAACGAAGCGCTTATTTTTGACTTAGACCCCGGTAAGATATATGCCCGACTATTTATTGATGAAAATAATGATGGCATATGGACTACGGGAAGTTATGAAGATAAGCGACAACCCGAAAGGGTTTACTATTTCCCCAAAATGGTTGAGATAAGAGCCTATACTGATCATGAGGAGGATTGGGATATTAATGCTAATCCGCTTAATGAACAAAAGCCTCTTGATATATTGAAGAATAAACCTGAAGAGAAAAAGCGTAGAAACCCAAATGAGGAGCGTAATAGACAGCAACAAGGACAACAAAGAGGTGGAGCTCCTTCGGCACCACGAATGGGCGGCGCTGGAAGTGGAGGAATGCAGACTGTAGGGGGAAGACGATAGTGTCTGAAAATACAAAACTTTAAAGAAATGAATAAAACTATCAGATTGCTTATTGCAATTATATTTTCAGGTGTGTTTGCTATGAATGCAAGTGCGCAATGTAAGATATTAAATAATGCCTTTAAAAGCGGTGAAAACATAACGTATGACTTGTATTTCAGTTATGGAATTATAAATGGAAAGGCTGGAAGTGGCTTTATGCGAACCGATATGGTGGACTATAGAGGTAGCAGTGCATACAATATTAGGATGCAATTGAATACTTCGGGCATTGTGGGGAGCTTTTACTCGGTAAATGATACTTTGGTGTCGTATATAGATATGGATATGAGACCGCTGTTGTTCTCTAAAAATGCTCACGAAGGAAAAGACTATTCAAGAGAAGTTCAAACTTTTGCATATTTAGATGAGGGTGTAAAGGTCCGTACCAATAGAGTGTATAATGGAGAAAAGAGATTTGATGAAACTTTGATGACTGATGAATGTACTTACGATTATTTATCAGTATTGCCATTGATTCGCAATCTCGATTATACTGGAATGGTGAAGGGAGACTCGAAACAGATTCAATTTATGTCGGGTAAGGATATTGTAAATATGTCGGTAAACTTTAATGGAAAGGCAAAGGTAAAAGCCAATAATGGAAAGACATACGATGCTATTCAGATATCTATGACTATTCACGATAAGGCATTTAAAAATCAGAAGGAGGCTATAAGTGCATCGCTAACGGATGATAAAAATAGAATTCCGATTATAATAAATACTCATCTCAAAATTGGGGTTGTACGCGCCGTTTTGAAAGATGTTTCAGGCTTGAGAAATTAAATATTAAATGTAATAATATGAATAAGCAGTTTTCTCTTTTATACATCTTTATTATTGCTTTCATGTTGGGCAATATTGATGTGGTGCAGGCTAAAACGAGTGAGGAGCCTTTTGCAGTAATGACAGCAATTAAGCTCAATGATGAAACAGTGGATGACGCCATTGAGCTCTTGTCGGAGCTTCAGCTTTCTACTATTGAGCATGAGGATGGTTGTATGATATTTGATGTGTTGCTGGGCGAAGACGACCCTACTGATGTGTTTGTGTATGAGAGCTATGTGAATGAGGCAGCATATGATAAACACTTGAAGAGTAAGCATCATACAGATATTTTCAATAAGAAGTTGAAGCCATTAATTAAGGAATTAAAAACCACAAAAGTATTTTTATTGAACTATGATGGGGGATATTCTGATGAGGATATTTGATAAATAAGGCAAGGTTTGCGAGAGATATAGATTGCGGGCATAATTAAAGAAATAAATCTTTAATTATGCCCGTTTTGCATACGATTTAATAGAAAATAAGGTATCTTTGCGACTTAAACAACAAATATAAATGAAATACAATAGTTTTCATTCCAGAATTCCCGAACCAGCATTAAGAAGATTGCCCTGGTATTTGTCGTATATAAAACTACTTAAGAAACAGGATTACACTCATGTTTCTTCAACACAAATAGCAAAGAAAATAAATGTTTCGGCATCTCAAATAGCAAAGGATTTGTCGTTTGTGGATATCTCTGGAAAAACTCGAGTGGGATATGATATAGATCAATTAATTTCTGTACTCGAGGATTTTTTAGGTTTTACAAAGATGCACCCTGCAGTTGTGTTTGGTGTTGGAAGTCTTGGTGCTGCACTTTTGTCCGACTCGGGACTTGAGCAGTATGGACTAAAATTATATGCAGGATTTGATATTGATAACTCTGTGATAGGTACTATAATTAATGATGTACCTGTATTTCACTCGGATGAGTTTATTGAAAGAAATAAAGAGTTGAAGGCTCAAATAGGTGTATTGACGGTGCCCTCGGGTATTGCGCAACAAGTGGCTGATTATATGATTGAAGGTGGTGTGAAGGCGATTTGGAACTTTACTCCCTTCCGCATCACTGTGCCAGAGAATATAGTGTTGCAGAATACATCATTGTATGCCCATTTGGCTGTAATGTTTAATCGATTAAGAGATAAGTAATGAAGATATTTGCTATCGGATTGAACTACCATTCGCACAACAAGGAGATGAAACGAGACTTTGAAGCAGACGCTCCAGTTGTGTTTATGAAGCCAGATACTGCTTTGTTACGCAATGGTAATCCATTTTTTGTACCCGATTTTTCTGACCAAATAGAGTATGAAACTGAAATTGTGGTTAAGATTAATAGATTGGGGAAAAATATTGCCGAGAAGTTTGCCAATAGATATTACGATGAACTGACTTTGGGGATAGATTTTACAGCACGCGATTTGCAACTTAAGCAAAAGAAACTGGGTTTGCCATGGGAAATAGCCAAAAGCTTTGACGGTTCGGCACCTATTGGAGAGTTTATAAACAAAGAAAAGCTTGGTGCTGTGGATAATATCGACTTTAATTTGAAAATCAATGGGGATGTTGTTCAGCATGGTAATAGCTGTGATATGATTTATTCAATTGATAAAATTATTGCTTATATAAGTCAATTTTTTACTCTAAAGATTGGTGACTTAATTTTTACTGGAACGCCTGCTGGGGTGGGCAAGGTTTCTATCGATGATCATTTGCAAGGATATATTGGCGAGCAAAAAGTTTTGGATTTTAAAATTAAATAGAGACCTAATACAATAAAAAGAGATTATATTTGTTTTTTATAGAAACAGAACAAATAAACTTATCTTATGTATCTCAGATTTAAACACTCATTATACATATCGGCTATTTTGCTTTCAGTGCTTTTGTGTGGTAAAACTTATGCACAAGAGTATAATCCTATTCCTGTGGCTCTGCCTTCACTCGAAATTGCACCGGATGCACGTGGAGGGGGTATGGGAGATATTGGTGCTGCAACTATGCCGGATGTATATTCGCAATATTGGAATGCTGCCAAATATCCATTTATAAGTACCAGTGGCGGTGTGGCCGTGGCTTACACTCCATGGCTTAGCAAGTTGGTAGGAGATATAAATTTAGCATATGTTGCTGGCTTTTGGAAGTTTGGCAACGAAAATCTTAATGCGATAAGCACTTCATTGAGATATTTCTCATTGGGTGAGGTTAATATTTTTGATCCGAATACTGACTATATTATGTCTGTTTCGCCTAATGAGTTTGCCTTTGATGTGGCGTATTCAAGAAGGTTGTCTGAAACTTTTTCGGCAGCAGTAACATTAAGATATATTCATGCAGACTATTCGGTAGGGGATGATGAAATAACTCCAGGCAATGCATTTGCTGCAGATATTGCAGGATATAACGAATCGTATGTTTATATTGGTAGATCTGAGGCTCTATTAGGGTTTGGTTTTAATATATCAAATATTGGAACAAAAATATCATACGATGGTGGAACAACCTCGATGTTCTTGCCTGCTAATTTGAGAGTAGGGGCTTCTCTTGGTTTGCCATTGGATAATAAGAATACTTTATCTTTTAGTGCTGATGTAAATAAATTACTGGTGCCAACGCCGCAGTTGCCTATAGAAGGAGAGAGTGAGGCAGATAGGCAAAAGAGGATAGATGACTATCAAAACATATCGCCAATTGCAGGAATCTTTAAATCGTTTGGTGATGCACCTGGCGGTTTCAAAGAGGAGTTGCAAGAGATTATGTGGTCGCTTGGGTTAGAATATACATATAATAATCAGTTTGCTCTTAGAACTGGATATTATCATGAAAATGAATATAAAGGCAATAGAAGATATATGTCATTTGGTGCAGGCTTTAGAACAGGTGCTTTTCAGATAGATGCTGCATATTTGGTTTCTACTGCTCAATCTAATCCTTTAGACCAAACACTTAGATTGTCACTAGGCTTTAGCTTGGATGGTTTGAGACACTTGATGAGATAAACATATTAACACAGGGTAGTAAATGAATTTTAGAGTTGGATTTGGTTATGACATGCATCGTCTTGTGGAGGGACGAGATTTGTGGCTTGGAGGAATTAAGATAGACTATAAACTTGGGCTGCAAGGTCACTCTGATGCTGATGTCCTCATTCATACTATTTGTGACGCACTACTTGGTGCAGCTAATTTGCGAGATATTGGGTATCATTTTCCAGATACATCAGATGAGTACCAAGATGTGGATAGCAAGATTTTGCTTAAAAGGACTGTTGAACTGCTTAGAGAGAAAGGATATGAGATTTCGAATATTGACTCGACGATCTGCGCAGAATATCCAAAGCTAAATCCACATATCCCTGCGATGCAGGAGGTTATGGGCGAGATAATGGGTATCTCAACCGAACAGATTTCTATAAAGGCCACAACATCTGAAAAGATGGGGTTTGTGGGGCGACAAGAGGGGATTACTGCATATGCAGTGGTGTTGATATATAAACCGTAATTAGTATATTCTTTTCATTGATAAACATAATTCAGCGACTACGACACTCGAGGGGCTTTGGAGTACATTCGCCCTTTGCATTCAATTTTATTTTGAATGTTATACATGATAGGTATTGGTATTATGCTTTTGATGATATTGATAAAGTATTGATAAGGCACAAAGTTGATTTATATGACAATAGCTTTCATCATCTTACATATCGATTGATGAGATATTTTAAGCCTTCTACCGTGTTGAGTGTGGGTGTGGTTCAGGATGTCAATCTGATGTATATTTGTTATGATGATAAAGAAAGGAAATGTACTGTTTTAGATAATGGTATAACAAACATAGGCTTGCTAAACAGCTTGAACCATGAAATTGAAAGGGAGTTTAGTGTGATTAATGACTTAGAAAATGATATTCTATACGACTCGGTATTTGTTGACTTAATTAATAACAAAATTACTAAGGAAGAACTCTTCAGTGTTAGTATGGGTGATGCTTTCTGGGTATTGTATGGAATAAATGAGAGGTCAACAAAAAAGCTTTGGAAAAGTATTAAATATGACAAACGTGTGAGAGTTACTTTTGATAATAGGAATGTAGGTATTGTATTGTTGCATAAATCGTACAACAAGCAAAACTATTTAGTATAATCAGCGTTATAAAATGTAATAATGAAGAAAAGTATTATTTATACAAAAACAGGTGATAAAGGGGCAACCTCATTAGTGGGTGGAACCCGCGTATCAAAAGCACATATGCGACTTGATGCATATGGGACGGTTGATGAGTTGAACAGCTACATTGGATGGTTGAGTTGCGTAGTAAATGATGAGCAACACAAAGAGTTCCTTTCGTATCTGCAACATAAAATGTTTACTATTGGGTCGTATTTTGCAACTGAAACCGAAAAGATGGACCCTAAGCCTGCAAGTGTGATAGAGCAAAGTGATATTGAGAAAATTGAAAAGGAAATAGATAGAATAGACTTTACTTTGCCTAGGATTAAACAGTTTATTTTGCCCGGTGGAAATGAACCTAGCTCAAGAGCGCATATTTGCCGCACTGTCTCACGAAGAGTTGAGAGAATTGCGTATGGTTTGGACGAAACTTTCCCTGTAGATAAGAATGTTTTGATATTTATAAACAGGTTGTCAGACTACTTTTTTGTTCTCGCTAGATTTGAAGGAAATAGGACGGGACAAGAAATTTTCTGGGAACAAGGTAAATTCTAATTTTTTTTGTATATTTTTGCGCTTAAATTGATTGAAACAACTAAAACTTAATTTGAAATATGTATTGGACACTAGAATTAGCTTCTAAATTGGAAGACGCACCATGGCCGGCAACAAAAGATGAGCTGATTGATTTTGCTCAGCGTTCCGGTGCACCACTAGAAGTGATTGAGAATCTTCAGGAAATAGAGGATGATAGCGAGATATTTGAAACTATCGAAGATATTTGGCCAGATTATCCTAGTAAAGAGGATTTCTTTTTTAATGAAGATGAGTACTAAAGATAGTACTACAGTCTTTCAAACAAAAGATTAATAAAAAAGGCTACGCAATTTATATTGAGTAGCCTTTTTACTATCTGTTAGACGTTGATTTTATGAGATACTGGTATTAAGCCCATTTTTCAATTTTCTCAACAAATACGTTTTTTGCGCCTGCCCCAACAACCTTGTCAACTATCTCTCCATTTTTAAGATAGATAACTGTAGGTATGTTTCTAATACCATATTTAGCTGTTGCTTCGTCGTTGTTATCAACGTCAACTTTGCCGACAACAACTTTGTCTTTATACTCTTCGCCTATTTGCTCAATGATTGGGCCAATCATTTTGCATGGCCCACACCACTCAGCCCAAAAATCGATAATAACTAACTTGTCTGTTGCTAAGACTTCATCTAATGTTGCATCTGTAATTTCAAGTGCCATAATAATTGTTTTAATTTATTTTGAATTTAATATTATAGTTGTTTGTCAAATCGTAAATCATATGCTTGTTTACTCCAACCCTAATTGGCCTAGAGAATAGCTCGATACTTGTATTATCCTCTTCATTGATAATTTGAAAATATAACAATGATTCGCCTGTATTGTTTTTTATCATTGCTGATAATTCTGTGACTAGAGTGCTGCTTAAACTAGTAATTGGAATATACAATGTTATCTTGTTTACAAGCTTGTCTTTTACTTCAGAGAATAAGTTGATAGTGGTAACCTTCACTTCCAGCTCTTCTTGCCTGTAGCGCTTTGGTTGGATAACAGCTCTTATGTACACAGAGAGACCAACTCTTGCAAACTTTCCGAAATTGATACTGTCCTCACCAAAAAATGCAAGTTCTGTACTTCCCGTGTAGTCTTCAATTGTGAGAATTGTATATGGACTACCTCGTTTTGTCTGCCCTTCTCTCACTACTGTTACTAAGCCACCAAAGGTGACTTCTTTACCTTCTAATTTTCGTAAATCGTGAAGCTTTTGACAACTTGCTGTGCATGCATGTTCTAATATAAATTCATATTCATCAAGTGGGTGTGCTGAAAGATATATACCAATAAGCTCACGCTCTTTATTTAACCTTGCAAGCTCTGATAGTTCAATGGGTTGGGGTAGCTCGGGGCGTGCTATTTTAAATGAGTCATCATCTCCGAATAAAGAATTCATCGATTGATATTGGTCTTGTTGAAACTTATTGCCATATCTTATTAGTATATCAACAAACTCTTCATCATTCTCATTTTTAGATAAGAAATGTTCACGTCTTACTCCTGGAAGTGAATCAAAAGCACCAGCAAGAGCCAAGGATTCAATATTTTTCTTATTGCATGAAGAGAGATTTACTCGTTCTACAAAATCAAATATATCTTTAAAGGGTCCATTATTAGTGCGCTCAGATATAATGCTTTCAACAGCACTACTTCCAACACTTTTTATTGCGGCTAATCCAAATCTAATATGTCCCTCCTTGTTAACAGAGAATTTGCGTACAGATTCATTTACATCTGGAGTGAGAACGTTTATGCCCATCGATTTACATTCATCCATGAATTTGGTAATCTCAGTCATATTATTGAGATTGTTCGACAATACTGCCGCCATAAATTCAGAAGGATGATTAGCCTTTAGATATGCTGTTTGGTATGCTACCCATGAGTAGCAAGTGGAGTGGGACTTATTGAATGCATATTCAGCAAATCTTTCCCAGTCTTTCCATATTTTCTCAAGTGTTTTTATCTCATATCCATTTGCCTTTCCACCATCAAGAAACTTCTCCTTGAGTGCCATCATTTGATTGATAAGCTTCTTACCCATTGCTTTTCGTAGCTCATCAGATTGGCCTCTTGTGAAATTAGCCAATAGACGAGACAGAAGCATGACTTGCTCCTGATATACCGTGATGCCATAGGTTTCGCTTAAATACTCTTCCATTATTGGGAGGTCGTATGATATATCTTCCAATCCGTGCTTACGTGCAATAAATGATGGGATATAATCCATAGGCCCTGGACGATATAGAGCATTCATAGCTATGAGGTCTTCAAACTTTGTGGGCTTTAGCTCCTTCAAGTATTTCTGCATTCCTGCCGACTCAAACTGGAAGGTGCCAGTTGTGTTGCCATTACTATATAGCTCGTACGTTTTTTTATCATCAAGAGGTATGTCTCTTATATTTATTTTTTTGCCAAGGGTGTGCTCAACATTTTTGACCGCATCTTTGATTATTGTAAGAGTTTTGAGCCCTAAGAAGTCCATTTTGATAAGTCCTGTTTCCTCAATGACGGAGCCCTCGAACTGTGTTACTAAGAGCTTCTCCTTTGTCTCTTTATCCTCTGCGGTACTTATTGGCACAATATCAGAGATGTCAGTTTGTCCTATAATAACGCCACAGGCATGAACTCCAGTATTACGAATATTACCCTCAAGCATTTTAGCATATTTAAGAGTGTCTCGAAGTAGTTGGTCAGAGCCATGCGCTGCTTCATTTAGTTCAGGTACATGTTCTATAGCAGTTGTAAGATTTACCTTTTTTACGTTTGGGATTCGATCGGGTATAAGTTTTGATAATCTATCTGCTTCGGACAATGGTACTTTGTGTACTCTTGAAACATCTCGTATGGATGATTTTGTTGCCATAGTACCATAAGTTATAATACGAGCAACTTTTTCGTGTCCATACTTCTCAGTAACCCATTGTAACACCTTGTCTCTTCCTTCATCATCAAAGTCGATATCAATATCGGGCATAGATATTCGATCAGGATTAAGAAACCTCTCAAATAGTAGGTTATATTTCATAGGATCTATATCGGTAATGCCAAGGCAGTATGCTACTGCCGATCCAGCAGCTGAGCCACGGCCAGGACCTACTGCAACTCCCATTTCACGAGCAGCCCTTATAAAATCTTGAACAATAAGAAAGTACCCAGGGAACCCCATATTTACAATGGTGTCAATCTCAAACTCTAATCGCTCTTTGGCTTCTGTCGGAATTGGATCGCCGTATCTTTCATATGCTCCTTCGTATGTTAAATGCGTCAAGTAATCTCCTTCTAGAACTATACGCACTACTTTGTCATATCCTCCCATTCGGTTAAAAGATTTTTCTCCGAATTTTTCTAGAAGGTCTTGCTCAGAGTATTTTTTCTTGTATTCTTCCTCGGTTCCAAATTCAGGATCAATTGGAAAGAAGGGCATCAATGCTGGATTGTCTATAGAATAGTTTTCTACTTTGTTTACAACCTCAATAGTATTTGATAAAGCCTCTGGAATATCAGCAAAGATTTGATTCATCTCAGCTGTGGTTTTTATCCATTCTTGTTTTGTATATCTCATTCTATTGGGATCATCGAAATCCTTGCCCATGCTAATGCAGATTAACCTGTCGTGAGCATCTGCGTCTTCTTCATTTACAAAATGAGAGTCGTTTGTTGCAATAACCTTAATGTCAAACTTTTTTGCAATACGTATAAGTTCTATATTTACTCTTTCTTGTTTTACATATGTAGTCTGATCTGCATCAGGTCGTGAGGTTTTATGTCTTTGAATCTCTATATAATAATCTTCACCAAAAACCTTTTTAAACCATTGAACAGATTCTTCTGCTCCTTCAATGTCCCCATCATCAATTTTTCGTGATATTTCTCCACCAAGACATGCTGAGGATATAATAAGTCCTTCTTTATACTCTTCTAATAGTTGCTTGTCTATTCTAGGGCGATAATAATATCCTTCTGTCCAACTCTTGGATACCATTTTTATTAGGTTCTTATATCCAGTTAGATTTTTAGCAAGCACGACTAGATGCCATCCACTAGCATCTACTTTGTCATTCATTTGAAATCTGTCACGCCTTGCACAATAGCATTCACAACCAATAATAGGCTTGAAATTAAGCTTTTTATTAAGAGATTCTATTTCAAGAATCGTTTTTTGGTTGTTTGGGTTTTTATCTAGTTCTGCTTGTAGCTTTTCTAAATCTTTTTTTACCTGTGATTTGGTTCGGTTTACATAGTTGATAAAGTCCTTGACGCCATACATAACCCCGTGATCTGTAAGAGCTATTGCAGGCATTCCATCGCTCATGGCTTTATCTACTATTCCACGAATGCTGGCCTGACCATCGAGTGTTGAATATTGAGAGTGAACGTGTAAGTGTGCAAATGGTTGCATATGAATTGCTTAATATATTATTTACTTATTGTGAGCAACAAATTTACTCAAAATAAATCTAAGATATAACTTATTGCTCAATTGAAATTATTGATGCTTTATTTGAAAATGGCTTGAAACAGTGTTTAACAACGGTTGCTGATAAAATAGTTGATAATAAAAAAGCCGACGGTCAGTACCATCGGCTTTAATAAATTGTTTTATTTATGTTATGGTTTATGCGGCAACTTTTTCAAGCCATTTAAGCATAAATATCATTGTAAACATTGAGATTAGACACGCTACAACGAATACCATCCATGTAGCCCATAGAGGTAGGCTTTCATAGAATATTGTTCCAATAAATAATAATTGGTTTCCTAATGCTGTTGCACCTAGCCAAGCTCCCTGCATAATACCTTGGTATTGAGGTGGCGCTACCTTAGAAACAAATGACAACCCAAGAGGACTAATAAATAGCTCTGCAATTGTTAGAATTAGATATGTTCCAATTAATAATAAAGGTGTTACTCTTTGTGCATCGGTCAATCCACCTAGTGCTTGAGTTGTTGCTGCGTCGGGAAGACCTCTCGAACCTAAAGACATTACAAGGAATGCTGAGGCAGCAATACCCATACCTATAGCAATCTTTTTTGGTGTAGAAGGCTCTAGTCCTCTAGCTCTTAACCAACCAAATATTCCAATAACTACTGGGGTTAGGAACACAACATATATAGGATTGAACATTTGGAAAAGTTCGGCTCCTTCGAGGGTTACTACTCCTAAGTTCAACTTGAACATGCTAAGATTAGTGTAGTCATTAGCAAAGAATGTAAGTGTTACTCCATTTTGGTGGAATGAGAACCAGAAGAAAATTACAACAGCAAACACAGAGAAAAGTGCATATAGCCTTTGCTTTACTTCTTTTGCATCCATCTCTACTATTGTAGAATTTCCTTTATTATCTTTTGTTGCTGCTGCTTTAAGTGCTGGATCAGGAAGCTTGTTTTTATTAGAAATGAATATTATCATTGATATAATCATTGCAATAATTGCAATACCAAATGCATAGTGGAACCCAGTGTTAAATACATTTAGGTAGTTGTTTGCAAACTCAGTCAAATCTGTTGGCGCACCTGCAGTACTTACTTGAGATGATAGGGCCATAAATCTCTCTTGTGCCTCAGGAGTTATAGTTCCTTTTAGAAATTGATGACTTAAGGCTGGTAAGTCAGGATTATAAATGAATCCGTTCTTTTGTACCCACCAGTTACGGATGAATACAGCAATAACTGGAGCAAACATGGCTCCGATATTTATAAACATATAAAAGATTTGGAATCCTGTATCTCGTTTGTCCGAATATTTTGGATCGTCATACATTTGTCCTACTACTGCTTGAAGATTACCTTTAAATAATCCGTTGCCAAAAGCAATGACAAATAACCCTACTGCAGTAAGTGTTAAGTATAATCCAAAATTAGGTACTGGGGTAGGAGTAGGAATAAAAATAATAAGATATCCAATACTCATTAATATGAGTCCCCATAAGATTGTACCCTTATACTTCTTTGTTTTATCTGCAATGTATCCTCCCGCTAGTGCAAGTAGATAAATTAGCGCATAGAAAATAGAATAGATAATAGTGGCTTCAGTTTTAGTTATTCCAAACTTTGATAAAAGAAATAATGATAGGATAGCCATCATTATGTAGAAGCCAAAGCGTTCGCCCATATTAGAAAGGGCTGCTCCAATAAGTCCTTTTGGATGATTTTTTAGCATAAATCAGTAGTTTTTTTGATGTTTAGATAATTTTGAATGTGCAAATATACATAAATAAATGAGATTTCTTCATAAACAGTGTTTATGTTGGTTTTGAATAAAATGTTTGTTTTTTGTGAAAAAATCTCCACTATTTATTGTTTTGTATTATTTTTATTGTACTTTTGCAACCATTATCATACTAAAGGAGATAAAATGAAACTATATTCTTTTGCATATTCATTCTTTTTTTACTTTTACTTTAAAGAGTAGAACAGGATTTTATATGCAAAAAGTTAAATAATAAATATTTTAAAAGTATTGAAATCCTGTCGCAGAAACGACGGGATTTTTTTATTTATAATACTAAAGAAGAGATGAAAAAGGTTGCTATTCAAGGTGGACATGGTGCATATCACGATATTGCTGCACATAATTATTTTCAGGAAGAGTTAGAGATTGTTCCATGTTTAACTTTCAAAGATATATTCTTGAAAGCAGAAAGTGATGAGACATTATTAGCAGTGATGGCTATTGAAAATACAATTGCCGGTGGATTGTTACAAAATCATGACCTGCTGAAAATAAATAATATGAAGATAATAGGAGAGCAGAAGCTAAGAGTCTCTCACACTTTATCTGCACTACCGGGACAAAGCCTAAGTGATATCAGAGAGGTTATTTCTCATCCAATGGCCTTAATGCAATGCTCAGATTTTTTGGATACTTTGCCAGATGTTAAGGTGGTAGAGCATGAGGATACAGCCTTGGCAGCCAAAGATATTTTTGATAAAAATATGAAGGGGGTTGCTGCCGTGTGTAGTAAGAGAGCTGCTGAGATCTATAATCTTGAGGTTTTGGCCGAAGGCATAGAGACTAATAAGCGCAACTTTACACGATTCTTAGTATTGGCACACGAATCGATGGACTTAGACGCCCGTAAATCCTCAAAGATAGATAAAGCTTCTTTAGTGTTCGTTTTGCCTCACAAAGAGGGTAGTTTGTCTCAAGTGTTGTCAGTATTTTCTTTTTACGATATAAATCTAACACGTATTCAATCCTTACCAATTGTTGGGCGTGAGTGGGAATATCAATTTTATATTGACCTTGCATTTGATGACTGTAATAGGTATAAGCAATCAGTAAATGCAATACTGCCATTGGTAAGTGATTTGAAAGTATTGGGAGAATACGAATCAGATAAACAATTTAAAAAGTAATCCAAACATTAAGATGAAAACAATAGGACCAGCAGATAGAATAAAGAATGTTTCCGAATATTACTTTTCGGTTAAACTGGCTGAAGTAGCAAAGATGAATGCTCAAGGGATGAATATTATAAGCTTAGGAGTTGGTGCTCCAGACCGAATGCCATCAGATGAAACTATTAATACTTTGGTGGATGCAGCAAGAAAAAGCGATGTTCATGCTTATCAGCCTTATATTGGCATTCCAGAATTAAGAAATGCTTATGCTAATTGGTATAATCGAATATATGATGTGACGTTAGAAGATGGAGAGGTGCTCCCATTGATTGGTTCTAAAGAGGGCATTTTGCATATATCAATGGCATTTTTGAATCCTGGAGATTCTGTTTTAATTCCAAATCCGGGCTACCCAACCTATTCGTCTGTTTCTAATTTGCTTGGGGCAAATATTATAGCTTATGACTTATTGGAAGATAATGAATGGCAGCCCGATTTCGAGTCTATTGAGAAAATGGACTTGAGCAATGTTAAGCTTATGTGGGTGAATTATCCTAATATGCCTACTGGGGGGAATGCATCTGTGTCGCTTTTTGAGAAACTAGTTGCATTTGGAAAAAAGCATAACATTATTATATGTCACGATAATCCATATAGCTTTATATTAAATGATACACCACTAAGTATTTTATCTGTTGAGGGAGCAAAAGATATTTGTATTGAACTAAACTCTCTTAGCAAGTCGCATAACATGTCGGGATGGCGAATGGGAATGCTGGCATCCAACGAGCAGTTTGTAAAATGGATACTCCGAGTTAAGAGTAATATAGATAGTGGGCAGTTCAAGCCAATGCAAATGGCAACTATAGCAGCGCTTGATAATAATGATGAATGGCACAAAAAAATGAATGATATATATGCAGAGCGTAGAGTTTGGGCTGAAAAAATTATGGACTTGATGGATTGTAAGTTTGATAAAAGACAGGTAGGCTTATTTGTCTGGGGGAAGTTGCCCGATACAGCAGTGGATAGTAAAGAGTTTGTTGATTTGATACTTTACAAAGTGCGAGTATTTATTACACCAGGATCAATATTTGGAAGTAACGGAGATCGATATGTACGAATATCTCTTGGGTCTTCGGTTGAAAAGATTAAAGAGGCGTACGAAAGAATTAAAACATATATAACAGAAAATAAATCACAGAAATAATAATAAACTAAAATATAATAATTATGGAATTTGATTCAATTTTACTTGAGGGAATAGATGACAAGCGTCCATTAATAATTTCAGGACCATGTAGTGCAGAGACAGAAGAGCAAGTTATGGAAACTGCTCATCAACTTGCTAAGCAAGGAGTGAAGATATTTAGAGCTGGAGTGTGGAAGCCTAGAACAAAGCCGGGTGGCTTTGAGGGAGCGGGAGTTCCAGCGCTACAATGGCTCCAACGCGTTCGCAAAGAGACAGGTATGTATGTGGCAACTGAAGTGGCTACCGAAAAACATGCTTATGAAGCTCTAAAATATGGCATTGATATGTTGTGGATAGGTGCTCGCACTGCTGCAAATCCATTTGCTGTACAAGAAATTGCAGACACCTTGGTTGGTGTAGATATTCCAGTATTAATCAAAAACCCAGTTAATCCTGATCTTGAACTATGGATAGGGGCAATTGAGAGACTTTATAATGCGGGAATTAAGCGATTAGGAGTTATTCATCGTGGGTTTAGCACAAATGATAAAACGGTATATAGAAATATCCCTCAGTGGCATATTCCAATCGAACTTAAGCGCCGATATCCAGAGCTGCCTATAATTTGTGATCCAAGTCATATTGGAGGTAAGCGAGATATGATAGAGACTCTTAGCCAACGTGCAATGGACTTGAATTTTTATGGTTTAATAATCGAGTCGCATTGCAATCCAGATGAAGCATGGAGTGATAAGGACCAGCAGATAACCCCTGAGGTATTAGGTAGCTTGATGAAAAACATTGTTATTCGTGATCAAGTGCAAAGTACTGAGGATTTATCAGACTTGAGAAAGCAAATTGATGAGTTAGATAATGAACTTCTTCAACTTCTATCGAAAAGAATGAGGGTATCTCGCGAAATAGGTCAATATAAATTAGAGCATGATATGCCTATTCTGCAGACTGGTCGATATAGTCATATTCTTAAAGATCGTGTGGAGCAAGCCGAAAAGATGGATATGTCTGGAGATTTTGCACTCAAAGTTCTTGAGGCGATTCATACAGAGTCGGTGAGACAACAATTTGAGGTAATGGAAAAAAATAAGAAATGAATAATGATACAAAAATGAGAATACTTATCCTTGGAGCAGGAAAGATGGGTGCCTTTTTTGCTGATGTTTTAAGCTTCGATCATGAGGTGGCGGTTTTAGACACTGATCCTCAGCGCTTGAGGTTCACATATAATACATTAAGAATGAGTGACCCCGTAGAGGTTGAGGCTTTTGCTCCAGAACTAGTTATTAATGCAGTAACCCTTAAATATACTATTGATGCATTTCATAGCGTATTGCCCTATTTGCCGCAAACATGTATCCTTAGTGATATAGCTTCGGTAAAGACGGGGTTGGAAGAGTTTTACAAAGAGCGTACGCGACCTTATGTTTCTACTCACCCAATGTTTGGGCCTACTTTTGCTAGTTTAAATGATTTGAGTACACAGAGTGCAATAATAATTTCTGAGTCATCGCATCTTGGAAAAGTATTCTTTAGAGACTTGTATCAGCGACTAAAACTAAATGTGTTCGAATACTCATTTCAAGAGCACGACGAAACTATTGCATACTCATTATCTATTCCATTTGCCTCAACCTTGGTGTTTGCATCAGTAATGAAGCATCAGGATGCGCCAGGCACAACTTTTAAGCGACATATGAATATTGCGCAAGGGTTGTTGTCCGAAGATGACTTTCTGCTATCGGAGATTTTGTTTAATCCTTACACTCCCGAACAGTTGATAAATATTAGAGAAAAACTAAAGGAATTATTATCAATAATCGATCAAAAGGATAGTGATGCAATGAAAGAGTTCCTTACAAATGTTAGAAAAAATATAGAGTGATTTTATATCATAAAGTAGCTCATTAGAAAAGTGCAATTATAAGCCTTAGTAAGAGTGGAAGCAGAAATTGAAAATTATGCTCCCACTCTTTTTTTGTAATTGTACAACTTATGGCATTTTAGATATTTATACTAGTTTGTCCTTTTTTGCTATTAGGTTTGTTTTGTTGCTAATTTTTTTATTACATTTGCAAAGTCAATAACCTTATATGGAGTAATTGTTAATTTTATCACATTAATTTTTCAAAAACATGAGTAAAAAGAGAGTTTATACCTTTGGAAACGGTGCCGCTGAAGGTCGTGCAGATATGAAGAATCTGTTAGGAGGCAAAGGTGCTAACCTAGCTGAAATGAATCTAATTGGAGTCCCTGTTCCTCCAGGGTTTACCATCACAACAGAAGTTTGTACTGAATATAACAAGCTAGGGAGAGACTATGTTGTAGAAAAAATCAAACCAGAAGTAGAAAAAGCAATCGAAAATATAGAAAATTTAATGGGAGCCAAATTTGGAGATCGTGAGAATCCATGTTTGGTTTCTGTTCGTTCTGGCTCGAGAGTTTCAATGCCTGGAATGATGGATACAGTTTTAAATCTTGGTTTGAATGATGATGCCGTTGTTGGAATTGCCAAGAAATCGGGAAATGAAAGATTTGCGTGGGATTCTTATCGTAGATTTGTTCAAATGTATGGAGATGTTGTTCTTGGTATGAAGCCTGAGAGCAAAGATGATATCGATCCATTTGAAGAGATAATGGATGAGATGAAAGAGGCAAGAGGTATTGAACTAGATAATGACTTAACCGTTGAGGACCTGAAAGAATTAGTTGCTAAGTTTAAGGCTGCTGTGAAAACACAAACGGGAAAAGATTTCCCTGAAAGCGCTTGGGAACAACTTTGGGGTGCTATTATGGCAGTATTTGATAGCTGGTCAAACCCTCGTGCAGTATTTTATCGCAAAATGAATAACTTCTCAGATGATTGGGGCACAGCGGTTAATGTTCAGGCTATGGTTTATGGAAACATGGGTAAGACATCAGGTACTGGTGTGGCTTTTACTCGTGATTCGGCAACAGGAGAGAATATCTTCAATGGTGAGTACTTGATTGATGCTCAAGGTGAGGATGTGGTTGCAGGAGTTAGAACACCTCAAGAGATTACTTTAGAAGGCTCACGTCGTTGGGCAAAACTTCAAGGAGTTTCAGAGGAAGATCGTGCATCTAAGTATCCATCTCTTGAGGAGGTGATGCCAGAGAGTGCAGCTGAATTGATAGAGTATCAGCAAAAGCTTGAGGATCACTACAAAGACATGCAGGATTTAGAGTTTACAATTCAAAATGGTAAACTGTGGATTCTACAAACACGTAGTGGAAAGCGAACTGCAGCTGCAATGGTTAAAATTGCTATTGATATGATGCGTGAAGGATACATTGATGAAAAAACTGTATTAGAACGTTGCGATGCAGAAAAACTAGATGAACTTCTTCACCCTGTTTTTGATACTAAAGCTTTGGCTGAGGCTCAATCAATCACAAACGGATTGCCTGCATCACCTGGTGCTGCAACTGGACAGATTGTTTTTCATGCCGACGATGCAGAAGAGTGGGCAGCAGAGGGTAAAAAGGTTATTCTTTGTCGTATCGAGACATCTCCAGAAGATCTTCGTGGTATGGCTGTTGCGCAAGGAATATTTACCACACGTGGTGGTATGACCTCTCACGCAGCTGTTGTGGCTAGAGGAATGGGTAAGTGTTGTGTGTCGGCGGCAAATAATACTTATATAAACTATAAAGAAAGAACCATGACCGTTAAAGGTAAGGTTTATAAAGAGGGTGATTGGATATCGCTAAATGGTACATCAGGAAATGTATATGAAGGACAAATTGCAACTCAAGATGCAGAGCTAGGAGCAGACTTTATCGAACTAATGGAGATTGCCGATAAATATACAAAAATGAATGTTCGCACCAATGCTGATTCTCCTCATGATGCAGAGGTTGCACGTAGCTTTGGTGCAACGGGAATTGGTCTATGTCGTACTGAGCATATGTTCTTCGAAGGAGATAAAATTATCTCTATGCGTGAAATGATTCTTGCAAAAGATGAGGCTGGTAGAAGAGAGGCATTAGATAAATTACTACCACTTCAGAAAGAAGACTTTAAAGGAATATTCAAAGCAATGGATGGATATCCAGTGACAGTTAGACTTCTTGATCCACCACTTCATGAGTTTGTTCCACATGATGAAAAAGGTCAACAAGAAATGGCTGACGTTATGGGCGTTTCTTTTGAAGAAATCCATGAGAGAGTTGAAGGTCTTTTAGAGGCCAACCCAATGTTGGGCTTACGTGGATGTCGATTGGGCAACTTGTATCCAGAAATTACTGAGATGCAAACTAGGGCAATCATTGAGGCAGCTCTTGAACTTAAGAAAGAAGGAGTGAAGGCTATACCAGAAATTATGGTTCCGCTTACTGGAATCTTGTATGAGTTTAGAGCACAAAAAGAGGTTATTGTTAAAACAGCCAATGAAGTATTCCAAAAATATGGTGAATCGATTGACTACAAAGTAGGAACAATGATTGAGATACCACGTGCAGCACTTACAGCACATAAAATTGCTGCTGAGGCTGACTTCTTCTCGTTTGGTACAAACGATTTGACGCAAATGACATTTGGTTATAGCCGAGACGATGTTGCTAAGTTCTTGCCCCTTTACATTGATAAGGGAATTTTGAAGCAAGACCCCTTTGCAGTATTAGATCAAAATGGAGTGGGACAATTGGTTACTATGGCGGTTCAGCATGGACGCCAGGTGAAACCAGAGCTTAAGTGTGGAATATGTGGCGAGCACGGTGGCGAACCATCATCTGTTAAGTTCTGCCATCATGTAGGGCTCAACT
>CAYTQG010000010.1:0-44017 GCA_964439965.1 uncultured Proteiniphilum sp. | reverse complement strand
GGTGGTGAGCTTCGCAAAGATTGCGAAAGGTTGGACTAAAGTCAAAAATTAGCATCTTCAAGGTATGTAATTAATATTTTGAATAGAATACATGATGAAGTATCTCAACTCCACCTCTTGTTTACATTCGGCAATACTATATGTATCCTCTATGTTAGGTTCATATATCCCTTTGGTTTATTCCTTTAATGGCTTGCGAACTGATATTTTATTGAAAAACAACTGAAACATGCAATGGTAGTGAATTGTACTCTAAAAGAAATACAAGGCAACAACCAAACATTAACCCGAAATTGCTTGTTATAGAAGTACTAATTTGATAACTTTGGATTATCTAATTTATTATTGAGAATATTTGAGAAAATATTTTACCACACAAAACGATTTACCTTATGAGAAAAAAAGGAAACATGAATGCCTCAATTAAGAAGGCCACTTGGTATATTCTATCTCTAATAGTAATATACATTTTGGGGTGCAACAAAGACGGTATAGTGCTGAAGCATGACACAAGCCCCTTCATTTTTACAGCTATAAACATCGATGAGCCACAGGTGCGGATGAGCGGTAGCCAGTGGGATAGTGGCGACCAGATTGGAATCTTTGCGATTAAGTCGGGCAGCGAACTTAGTGAAGCGAACATTATTGACGGTAGCAGCAATATGCCCTACGAGACGGTTAGCAATAGTCAGTTTTTCCCAAAAGATAAATATCTTTATTATCCAAAGGATGGTTCGGCAATGGATATTATAAGTTACTATCCTTATAGCGAAGCGGTAAAGGATTATAAGTATCCCATAAATTTGAACTTGCAAAAAGACATACTGTATAGTAGCAACCTAAAGGGGATGAGCTTGCAGAATAAGCAAGATAAAGTATTGAACTTTAAGCGTCCGCTTTCGAAGTTGGTGGTTCACGTTAGCCCCAACAAAGAAAACTCATCACTTGACGGGCTGAGTGCTAAAGCAATAGGCACAGCTACCAAGGGCGACTTGATGCTTACATCGGGCAAAATTGAGATTGACAATAGCTCGAAAGGCGATGTGGTATTGAACATTACGGGCAATGAAACAAGCAAGCAGGTAACGGCATTGCTATTTCCTACGGAAGAGGGAGAGAATGTGAAAATAAGTTTTGGCTTTCCAAACGGAAAAACCTTCACTTGGCAGGTGCCCCACTCCATGGCATCAGGAAAGGTATATAGCTATAATATTAAGTTGGATGACGTAGGTGCCGAAGTTGCATCTAGTGGATATATGGAAATCCCAGAGTATAGCCTCGCCAATGAGGCTCCAAACTCGATACAGGCTATGCATATGGTGGGAAGCACTAGTTGGCTAAACCCAAGCTTTGAGTATGCCGATAATGAGATTAGGAACTACACTGTTCTATACGATAAGGAGAACAGAGTGCCCTATTGGATTGCTTTTCCGATGCATCCTATGTATTTGGCATCGGGTAATAGGACAGACCACTGGGATTTTGACCCTATTATCCCTCAGGAGTATCAACCATCACTTTTTAGTAGCTGGAGTACACGCGATTTAGACAGAGGTCACCTAATGGCTAGTGCCGACCGAAATGCAACAAGGGAAATTAATAAAACAACTTTCTATTTCACAAATATGTGCCCACAAAATCAAACAATGAATGGGGGCAATTGGGCCACACTTGAGAATAAAGTGAGGTCGTGGACTTCGCAAGTGACGTATGATACTTTATATGTGGTAACGGGGACTATTCTACCCAAAACTCCCGAAAAGTTTACATACACTACTGACGATAATGGCGATCAATCAGTGGTGCCATCTTATCTGTATAAAGCACTACTGAGGAAAAACAAATCATCGGGCGAATATACATCTATTGCCTTCAAAATGGCTAATGACAACTCGATGACGCACTACTCGGAAACAGCCATTTCGGTAGAGGAGCTTGAGGAAGAAACTGGTTTTACCTTTTTCAAACTGCTTCCTGCTACCAAGGCTAAACAAATTAAACAAAACAAAAACATTTCGCCACATTGGAATTAGGAACGCTGGTTCCAATGTGAGATTTCATTAATTCAAAAATTTACTAACGATGAAAAAATCAAACATTCTTTTTACAATTATCGGGATATTGATACTTGTATCATGTTCGTCCGAAATTGACGTCCCAGACAATCCTCTGGCTAATCCTAATCAGGTGAAGTTTAGCTCCACTATCGGTGAGGTTGAAACCCGCGTAACTGGAACTAATTGGGATGATGCGGATGAAATTGGGGTGTATGCGCTAAACTCTGGACAGGCTCTATCGGAGCAGGGTATATTTGACGGTAACGCAAACGTGAAGTATGCAACTCCTGGCGATGGTCTGTTTACTGCAACTAATGATGCTATAGTATTTCCAGAGAGTGGCAATTTAGACTTTATCGCATACTATCCCTACAAGGCTGATATTAGTGATTACAAGTTTCCTATTAATGTATCTAATCAGAGTAATCCATCGGCTATAGATGTACTATACTCTAATAATGCTAAGGGCGCAGATAAAGGCAACACTACAGTGAGCCTCACATTTAAGCATAAGCTTGCCCAATTGATTTTCGATATCACACGTGGTGATGGCATTAGTAGCTTAAATGGCTTAACTTCTAAAATTGAAAATACGAAGGTAAACGGTACCATGAACTTGGCAGATGGGGCAGTGGCTTTAGGTGACACCGAGGGTGCAATTACGCCAGTGGTAACGAACAATGGCAACACTGCTACGGCTAAGGCAATAGTGGTGCCAGGACAAAACCTAAATGAGATGAAGATATTATTCAACTTAGATGGCAAAGTGTATGAGCTTAATAAAGAAGACCTTGTATTGGAGTCGGGCAAGAAATATACTATTAGCATCGAGCTATCTACTACAGGAATTAAAACATTGAGCCCATCGGCTACCATCGAAGATTGGGAAGAGGGATATACTGGCACTGATGATATTATTCTTACACCTGATGATGAAACTACAGAACCTTCTGAGCCATCTGAGAACTTGCTATTCCCAGGATCGGACTTCGAGGATTGGGAGCTATTCTTAAGTGGATTGACTACTCATGGGGTTAAGCATATTGAGCTGACTAATAATGGCAGAAATGGCTCTAAAGCGCTATATATTAACACCACACCGGGTGGAAACGACTTTATATTTACAGCTGTAGTTCCCGAAGGTTTCAATCCAAACGAAAAGGATAAGATTGAGTTTTACATTAAAGGTAATGCTGGTAAATCATTATCTGTAAATGTATATAAACAAGAGGGGGGCTATGCTCCATATAACTTGGGTGCTTATTCTTCGGAAGCTGAATTGGTTCCGGCAGCCAACAACCAGTATGTAGGAGTATTAGATACTAATGGTGACTGGATGAAGGTTACATTAGATATTAGCTCATTTGATATTATTACTACTCCAGGCGAGAGCATGTTTGCAATAAAAGTGGGCAAAGATGCAGCTTACGATTTAATGATTGATGATATAGAGCTTATAGGAGACGGTGGCACAACTGAGCCTGAGCCTGAACTTGGCGACTTACTATTTGCGGGTGGCGATTTCGAGAATTGGGAGGCATTTGTGGCTGGGTTAAATAGCTTTGGATTAAAAGATGGATACACATCACAAAGCAACGACGGCAGAAATGGGTCAAAGGCTCTTGCACTAAATGGAACTCCCTCTGGCAATGATTATGCATTTACAGCTTTGGTGCCTGAAGGCTTTTCGGCATCTGGCAAAAATGCTGTTGAGTTTTATGTGAAAGGTACGAGTGCCAAATCATTATCACTAAATGTATATAAAACTGACGGTAGCTATCAGGCATATAACTTGGGCAACTATTCGGCAGAAGCAATTGTGGAACCAGCGGCCAACAATCAATATAATGGTTCGATAGATACTGGTGGAAAGTGGATGAAGGTGGTATTAGATATTAGCTCATTAGATATTCAAACTGAAGTGGGCAAAGACATATTTGCCCTTAAAGTAGGTAAGGATGCCGACTATGACTTGCTGGTTGATGATTTCACAATCACTCACAACAGCAATATCACTGAGCCAGATCCAGACCCTGATCCAGAGCTTGGCAACTTACTATTTCCGGGATCTAACTTTGAGGATTGGGGCGCATTTACTGGTGGATTAAATAGCTTTGGTATTATCACGAGCGTTGCCTCACAAAGCAATAACGGTAGAGATGGGTCAAAGGCTTTGCATATAAGTGGTACTCACTCAAAAAATGATTATCTATTCACTGCCGTTGTTCCAGAGGGATTCTCAACAACTGGAAAAAGCAAAATTGTATTCTATATCAAAGGAACATCTGCAAAATCACTTTCGCTTAATGTGTATGTGGGCAAAGGCAGTCAGATGGGTACAGACTATAAGTGCTATAATTTAGGAAATTATTCAGCACCTGCTACACTTGAACCTAAAGATTCAAATGCTTATGTGGGTTCAATAAATACTGGTGGAGAGTGGATGAAGGTAACTCTAGATATTAGTTCTCTAACGGTTAACTCAACTAAGGGCGACAATCTGTTTGCCCTAAAAATAGGTTCTGCAGCTGAGTACGACCTCTTAGTTGATGATATCACATTAGAATAGCCCAACAATGATTAGAAAATGATAATAAAAGGTTGGGACTAAACCTCCCAACCTTTGTTAGCAATATAAGGAATTTAAAAGAAATCGTATGAAACAAAAACTTTGGATTTTACTACTCACTCTCTGTTTTGCGCCAGTGATGCTGGCACAGAGTGCACACGAAGTGAGGGGAAAAATAGTTGATGAACTTACAAATCAACCAGTGCCAGACGTTACGGTCAGACTAATAGACAATAATAAAACAACTACCACAAACACTAATGGTGTGTTTGTGTTTACCAATGTGGATGCTGGCAAGGATGTTGTAATAATTAGTAGTGCTAGAATATCGAGTATCGAAATAGATATTGATATACCTAGCGAGCTAATTTACGATATGGGCACTATAACAGTCAATCAAAAACATGGACAAGACTTAGCATTAGCTGGCATCATCGACGAGTCGTTACTTTCGTTTGACGAGGGCGAGGGCTTATCGCAGGATGTGAGCCCGATTGTTATCTTCTCAAACGATATTTTTTTAAGGAATGCTGGCTTTCAATTTTCGCAATTTCGTTTTCGCACTCGTGGATATGAAAGCAGATTTGAAGATAGGTATATAAATGGTATCAGCTTCAACGATCAGATTAGGGGTGTATTTAATTACGCTTCGGTAGGTGCCCTAAACGATATTACTCGCAATGGAGATGCTACAAACTATTTTGATCCATCACCCTACTCTTTCGGGTCGATAGGTGGTTCGGAAAACATAAATATGCGTGCAGGCAACTACTCACGTGGTGGCAAGCTCACCATGTCGCTAACAAATCGCAACTACTATGCACGTGCTATGGCAACATACTCTACGGGGCTTAGAGATGATGGTTGGGCGGTTACCGCATCAGTTGGCTCAAGATACTCGCATGAGGGTTTTATTGAAGGGGTGTTTTACAGAAACATATCATATGCCTTAGGAGTAGAAAAGAAATGGGATAATAACCGACATAGCTTGTCGTTTATGACATTCGGGTCGCCCGTAGAGCGAGGGCAGCAAGGTTCATCATATCAAGAGGTGTACGATTTAGTGGAGAACAATCTTTATAATCCTAACTGGGGTTATCAGAACGGTAAGAAGAGAAACTCGAAGGTGGTAAAATCATTCGACCCTACAGCTATCTTATCGCACGTGTGGCAAATAAATGAACTTACCAATCTCACAACAGGTATTGGAACTCATTACAGCAGATATGGAGGTAGTGCACTTAACTGGTATAATGGTCCCGACCCGCGTCCCGACTACTATAGATATATTCCTTCGTATTACACCGACAGTCAGATTACGCAGGACTATTACACCTATTTGTGGAAAAACACAAAGGCTGACAATCCTATGTCACAAATAAATTGGGACAAAATGTGGGAGGTTAATCATCTGAATAACCTGGAAGGTGATGGCTCGGCCGTGTATATGGTGGAAGAGCGAAGAAAGGATTTATTTGAATTGTCATTCAACAGCACACTAAATACAAAAATAAGCGACAGAGTGAATCTTACGGCTGGAGTAGGATTGAAGAAATCGTTATCAAAGCAGTTTAAAACGGTTGACGATTTGCTTGGCGCAAATCATTTGCTAGATATTGACAAGTTTGCCGAACGAGACTTCCCTGGCAATACAGAAACAATACAAAACGACTTGGAAAACCCTAACAGAATAGTGCAAGAGGGAGATATCTTTGGATATGACTTCAGGTTTAGAGTAAACAGTGCAGATATTTGGATGCAGCAGGAGCACAACTATAGATACATAGATGTGTATTACGGTGCAAAGCTAAAATACACTGGCATGGAGCGCGAAGGGATGATGAGAAATGGTAGATATCCTGATAATTCATTAGGGAAAGGAAAGAACCACAACTTCATGGATTATGGTATGAAGGCGGGTATGACTTACAAATTTAGTGGCCGCCATTTCCTAAAGGGTAATATCAGCTATCAAACTGCTGCTCCTTTGGTGGAAATAGCCTACATCTCGCCACGCATTACCGACCAAACAGCCGAAAACCTAACAAGCATGGGTATTTTTGCAACAGATTTGAGCTATATCTTTTCAATGCCATCAGTCACAGGCCGTATAAGCGTTTTCAACACAAGCTTTCATGATGATATGATGAGAGTAAGCTACTATCACGATTCGGAGCGTACTTTCGTGAATCATGTTCTATCGGGCCTCAACAAAACTCATAGGGGTGTTGAGATTGGTCTGAACTATAAGCTTAGCGAGTTTTGGAACTTCGATTTGATTGGCACTACGGGTGAGTATTTCTATACAAACAATCCTATGGGCACAATAAGCTACGAAAATGGTAAGGGTGATAATAAATCAGAAACTGTGTATATGAAGAATGCATATATTGGTGGTATGCCACAAACGATGGGAACTTTTGGGATAAACTTTTTCTATAACTATTGGTTCCTGAATCTCAACATTAATGGCTTTGCAGGAAATCATATTGAGATAGCTCCGCTACGTAGATTGGCGTCAAATTACACAGGTATCACCCCTCCGGGAACCTCTGGCTTTGATAAGGATATGTATAATGCATACACAAAGCTGACTACGCAAGAGAAGTTTGATGGGGGCTTTACTTTAGATTTTGGCCTGGGTAAGATATTTTATTTGGCAAACAGAAATTCGGTCAACTTCAACCTATCTGTGAGCAATATACTCAACAAGCAGGATGTGAAGACAGGTGGATACGAACAAGGTAGAATCAACCTTGAGAATCCTGATCGATTTGCTCCAAAATACTTCTATATGCAAGGTGTTAATGCATTCCTTAACGTAAGCTATCGTTTTTAAATTCTAAAATTATATTCTATATGAAAACTTATAAATACTTATTCTTATCAGTTTTATTAATCGGACTGCTAAGCTCGTGCATGAAAGACTATGATGCACCACCACTAAACGAACCTGTATATACGGGTGAAGAGGCTAACACAACTATTGCAAACCTAAAAGGGATGTATAAGAGTGTTACTGACCCAACACTTATCGAGATAGATTATATTATAAAAGCAGTTGTTGTAGGAAATGATGTTTCAGGCAATATATTTAAACAGCTATATATACAAGATGAGACGGGTGGTATAAATATGGGAGTTGATCAGAACTCAATTTATACTGACTATAGAGTTGGACAAGAGATTTTTGTTCGTCTTAAGGGTCTCTATATTGTGAGCTATGGAGGGCAACTACAAATAGGATATGACAAGACTCAGGCAAACCGCATACCTTGGGAGACTTTCGGATTTTATGTATTTAAAAACAAATGGCCACAAGCCGAAAATGCTGTTCCACAAACTGTTTCACTTTCGTCATTAGATGAAAGCATGGTTAATACACTTGTGAAGCTTGAAGATGTTTATTTTCCTGATGGTGGCAAACTCCCATTCAGTGCTACAGATCTTACAACAAACAGAACACTGAAGGATGGGCACGGCAATTCGGTGATTGTGAGAAATAGTAATTATGCCGACTTTGCTGCTGATATTTTACCCGAAGGTGGTGGTACTGTGGTAGGTATTCTTTCAAAATTTAATGCTGACTGGCAATTGTTTCTACGCTCAAAAGAGGATATACAAGATTTCGGGCAACCAATTCCTGGAGGTGGAGATGAACCAGATCCATCAACTAAAGTATATTTTGAAGAGACATTCGATAGTGGTGATGCTTCGGCACGTCCATTCATCGCCTCATATGATGGGTTTGATAATAAAGATGTTACTTATAGCGATCCAACAGGAACAGTATCTGTAAGAACAACAAACGGCTTCCCTACTCCTCATTTATGGTTTCCATCTAATAAGGATGGGCAACTAATTATTGACGGTATCGATACATCAGCAGGCGAGGATGATAAGCTAGCACTAAACTATGAATTGACTGCCAACCTATTTGATGCAGGTTCGAAAATGAACCTTAATGCTATGACAGTAAAGGTAGATGGAAAAGAGATAGAGGTACCAAGCCAAGAGGTTAGCAACGAAAATGGTGATAACAACAAAGTGTATAGAGTATCACTTCAGAACATTCCAGCCAAGAAGGACCTAACTATAGAATTCTTAGCATTAGGAGAGTTAAATAAAGTAGGTCTTAGATTAGACAATATATCTATCACAACTTCTAAGGATGATAATAATGTAATCAAGCCAAAATAATAGCTTATGAGACAACTTACAATTACAGCTACGCTACTCTTTTTTTGTGCTACGCTTATGTTTGCACAAAAGAAGAGCTATGCTGTTTATTCAATCGCCTTTTACAATCTGGAAAATCTATTCGATACAGTGGATGACCCAGACAACCCTGGGGATGATGAGTTTCTACCAGAGTCGGCCTACAATTGGACTCAAGATAAATATGAAAAGAAGCAGGCGAATATGGCTAAAGTATTAAGCCGTATTGGCAGAGAATATAGTCCACTTGGCCCTGCAATAATTGGAGTGGCAGAAGTTGAGAATAGAGCCGTGCTGGAAGATTTGGTGAAACAAAAGGAAATAAGCGACATGAACCTAAAAGTTATTCATGAGGAGTCGCCCGACTGGAGGGGTATAGATGTGGGACTACTATACAACCCCGATTTGTTTACATTAGAAAACTACAAAGCTCATCCATTTGTGATGCCAAGCAGACCCGATTATAGAACTCGTGATCATTTACTTGTTAGTGGCTGGTTAGCTGGTGAGAAGATTCACGTTATCGTTAACCACTGGCCATCACGATTTGGTGGAAAGAAATCATCGATATTACGCGAAACAGCTGCAGCTTCTGTAAATATGATTACCGACTCGATTTATGCTAAAGAACCTGAGGCAAAGATTATAATAATGGGAGACCTCAACGATGACCCTAATGACAAGAGTGTAAAGAAGGTTTTGAATGCAAAGAAGAAACAGAAAGATGTGAAGCCTCAAGGGTTGTTTAATCCTATGTGGAACTTATACTCACAGGGTGTAGGCTCATTGGCTTATCAAGGCAAGTGGAGTCTGTTCGATCAAATTATTGTATCGCACGAGTTGCTTGGAGATAACTACTCATCTCTGAAATTTTGGAGAGCTGAAATATTTAATAGAGACTTCCTGATTCAAAAAGAGGGAAAGAACAAGGGCTATCCACTAAGAACATTTTCAGGCGAGACTTTTATAAATGGATATAGCGACCACTTTCCCGCCTTGATATATTTACTGAAAGAGATAGAATAAGCTATTTGCATAATGTACTGATTAAAAAAACCTAATGGACTTGTCAATCCATTAGGTTTTTTGTTTTCTGTTTTGGTTGTTTTCTCAATTAAACTACCTTTGTTAGCATAAAATCAAAAATCATGCATATGCAAGCATTGCCCTTACTATCTCTATTTGGCAATTTAGAGCAACTGGACTCAATACATTTAAACTTCAATCAGAACTCGCTAAACTTGATGAATATTGCTATTGCATTCATTATGTTTGGTGTGGCTTTGGGGATACGACCTCGGCATTTTAAGGATATAGCACTTAATCCCAAGCCTGCAATTGTGGGGCTACTATCGCAATACATATTACTACCTGCTATCACTTTTGTATTGGTTATGATTATTCGTCCTAGCAATGCCGTTGCACTAGGTATGATACTTGTGGCATCATGTCCAGGTGGGAATGTGTCAAATTTAGTATCATCACTTTCAAAATCAAACGTAGCATTGTCGGTAAGTTTAACGGCTTCGTCAACAGTGCTAAGCCTGTTTATGACTCCTCTAAACTTTGCACTTTGGGGTGGCTTGTATGCAAGTAAATCGCCACTACTTGTACCAATCGCCATAGAGCCGTTAGAGATGTTTCGCACTGTATTTATTATTCTTGGTATTCCCGTAATATTAGGTATGGTAATAGGTATGAAGTTTCCAAAGCTTGTGAAGAAAGTTGACAAGTATGTACAAACTGCATCAGTTATATTTTTTATTGCTTTCCTAGTTGGTGCATTAGCTGGCAACTTCAATCTGTTTTTAAAATATATCCATCTAGTCTTCTTGATAGTGCTGTTGCATAACGGATTGGCTTTCTGGAGTGGTTATTCATTCTCTAGGTTAATGAAAATATCGAAATACAATGCACGTACCATTTCAATAGAAACTGGAATACAAAACTCAGGCCTCGGTCTTGCTCTAATATTCAATCCAAGAATATTCCCAACAGACTTAGAACTCGGTGGCATGGCTTTTATTGCGGCTTGGTGGGGCATTTGGCATATCTTGGCAGGGCTATCATTGGCTTACTATTGGAGAGGCAAATCGGTTCCGACAACTGAACTTATAACTGAGAAGGCATGATTTACAGACGCGATATTAGATATTCTATTGCAAAACTGTTTACTGATTCGGCACTTCGAATCAATTTCAGTAAACTTGTATTTACAGGCAAAGAAAACATACCAAGTGATGTGCCTCTTATACTTGCGCCCAATCACCGCAATGCCCTTATTGATGCTTTACTAATGGTATATGCTAGTCCTCACAAAAGACAAATAGTATTTCTTGCCCGTAGCGATATATTCAAACAGAAAGCAATAGCGTGGATACTTCGCGGAATGCGTATAATACCTGTTTACAGAATAAGGGATGGGAAGGAAAACTTAGACAAGAACGGTGAGATATTTGATATAGCTGCAAAGGTACTTCAAAAATCTAGCCCTATTGGCATATTCCCAGAGGCTACACACAATCCCAAACAATCGCTACTTTCTATCAAAAAAGCTGTTCCACGTATTGTGCTACCAGCAGAAGCACAGCACAACTTCCTATTAAATAGCCATATTGTACCCGTATCAATTTACTACACCGATATTTACGGATTGCTATCAGAGTGCTATGTTCATTTTGGTAAACCTATATCCGTATCAAAATACAAAGAGTCATATAATAACAATCCTAATCAGTCTATTAATCAGTTACGCAGAGAGATTGAGACAGAGCTTAAGGAGATTGTTGTGGATATATGGAACGATGAGTATTACGATGAATACACAAGTCTAATACAGTGGAACTCTAAGCAGATATCAAACCAAAGGGTTGCATCGCAAAGGGGCTCTAGATATATTGCGGCACAGCATATCGTTGGTGCTATGGATAAACTGTACAGTAACGATAGAGAATCTTTCGACAGTAGAATAAAGGAGATAAGAGAGGCAAAAGAGATTTTGAAAAGTCACAGACTAATTGATGATTGGCAGGTAGAGGATGTAAAGTCCAGCATAGAGCTATTTATCAAATCAGCACTCTTGGTATTAAGCTTGCCAATAGCTTTGTTTGGCTTTGTAAATAATATTTTCCCAATCATTATCGAAAAAAAGATTCAATCTCTATTTAAGGACAAACAATTTATATCCTCAGCAAGGTATGTGGCTGGATTATTTTTTGTTCCGATATTTGATGTAGTACAGTCGCTTATACTATATTTTGCAACAAGTAGCCTAGCCATTGCAATTGGATACTTTGTGGTAATGCCCACCAGCTTTATATTTGCATTGTATTGGCGTAAATGGAGAAAATCGGTTAAACGCCAATGGCGCATCAACCGATTTTCAAAAAAGCACTATTCAATTTGGTCGAAACTAATTAGTCTTACCAAGTTGTAAACAATATTCTATTTAAGATAGAAAACAATATTCTTAGCATTCTTAAGCTCATCATGAGATATTCTGAATCTCTTTGAGCTCTTTCCATCAATCTCTATTTTATCAATAAGGGTAGAATTATCGCTTCTACGTACCACCTCAATATTAAGCTCTCCATTAGGGTAGAACTCAGAATCAAGATTAAGTTTCACTTTATCAAAAATAGGAGTAGTGAAAGTATAAGAAGGATCAGTAGGGTTGTCAGGATAAAGGCCTATCATAGAAAACACAGCCCATGCAGACATAGTTCCAGTATCATCATTCCCTGGCAATCCGTCGGGTGAGTTCTTAAAGTGTTCTTTTAAAAGCTCTTGTGTCAACTTTTGGGTTCTCCACTCTTCACCCTTGATATAGCTAAATAGGAAAGGATAGCCTATATTTGGCTCATTAGTTGGATCGTAATGCCCATCATCAAACACTTCTTGCAGTTTACTCACAAACTTCTTTTTACCACCATGCATTTTTATAAGTCCATCCACATCATGCGGAACCATAAATGAATAGTTCCACGAGCTACCCTCATGAAAGCCTGGTACATCCTCAAAGTTTTCACCTTGCTTAGGGTCGAATGGAGAATAGAAAGTGCCATCAGGCAAGATAGGACGAAACACGCCATACTCCTTTGAGTAAAACTTAGGATAATTGAGAGATTGCTTTTTAAATCTTTCAGCATCATCCTTTTTTCCTAGTGCTGATGCAAATTTCGATAACGCATTATCAGCAATATAATACTCTAAAGAGTGAGATACAGAGTTATCATACTTTTCACGAAGTGGCACATAACCCCTGCCAAGATAATCATCGTTATCGGCACGAACAAAGTTCTTACTTCCCTCGGTTGTTGCTGATTTGTACATAGCTTCATAAGCTGTGTCAACATCAAAATCACGAAGTCCCTTCATCCAAGTATCAACAATCACAGGTATAGCAGGATCGCCTTCCATAGTTAATGTTTCGCGACTATATAGCTCCCATCTTGGTAGCCACCCACCCTCTTTATACATATCAATCATTGAACGCACCATATCTAATTGCATTTTCGGGTTAATAAGTGTGTGCAATTGATGTAGGTTTCTATATGTATCCCATAACGAGAATACTGTGTATCGATTAGTCAACGTAGTTTTATTAATATCACTCTCCATTGCTGGATATTCACCATTCACATCATTCAATATATTAGGATGAATATGCGCATGATACAATCCAGTGTATAATACAACCTTCTGGTCGTGAGTACCTCCTTCAACTTCTATATCCGAAAGTTCCTTTTCCCATACATTACGTGCATCAGCATGAACCTTTTCAAAATCAAATCCTCCTTGTTCTGAATCTAGGTTTTCACGTGCATTTTCGGTACTCACAAACGAAACACCTATTTGCACCTCAATAGTTTCACCATCTTCTACATTGTAAGTAAAGTAGGCGCCAATATCATCACCTGCTATTTCTCTATTATATCTTGTATATAACTTTCTAATACCACTTGTATCATCCCACTGAGCCTCAACACCCATTTCGCGTTGTTGCTTCCAATAGCCAGTTGTAACAGGTTTTTTGTTCACTCGCATTACAAAATAGATTGGGAACACTGCTTGAGAATGATAGCAAAAGGTTCCTAGAATCTTCATTCCCTCCACCTCGGTATCGCTTATTCGTCGCATCCATGCACCACTCTCATTGGTGAGCCCCTCGCCCAAGTTCATTAATATATTGGCTTTTCCCTCGGGGAAAGTATAGCGGTGAATTGCAGAGCGAGTAGTAGCCGACACTTCCGTTTTCACGTTATACCTTGTAAGTACGTTAGAATAATATCCAGGAGATGCCACTTCATCTGAGTATTCACTACCATACTCCTCGTAGTTTACATTCAAATCACCAGCCGTAGGCATAAGTAGCAGCGATCCTAATTCTGGGCATCCAACTCCACTAAGATTAACATGGGCAAAGCCAGTAAAAAACTTATTCTCATAAGCATACGGTGTGGACCACCACTGCTTATCCTTATCGAATCGGTTAATACTCGATCCCATCACATTAAAAGGGGCAACCGACATCATTCCGTTTGGCAACACAGGTCCTGGATTGGTTGTGCCATAATTAGTAGATCCAATAAATGGATTGACATAATCAACCAAGTTTTGTGAAAATGCATGTAACGACATCAATGCCACTACAATTAAAGAAAGTCTAAGCTTCATAATCATATATTTATTTAATCATTATCATCAATACCTTTCAATTTAGCTATAGAGACAAAAGTAACACTATTCTCCCATATTTTCAGTAAATTAAGTTGAGAATATGCCTTATCAGAGTAAACACAACTAACATCTCCTCAAGGGCATATAATTATCCGCTTAATTGTATCTTATTTCGAACAGATAGTATAATTTTGTTGTTGAATTAAAAAAACATATCTAAACTATTAATCAGTATGAACGAAAACTTAAAGAGGTACATAAAAGAGATTCCAAAAGCGGAGCTACATGTTCACATAGAGGGAACCTTTGAACCCGAGTTGATGTTTGAAATTGCACATCGCAACAATATGCCCGTTAATTACGAAACCGTTGAGGAAATGCGCGAGGCTTACCAATTCAATAACCTACAGGAGTTTCTTGACCTATATTATGCTGGCGCTAATGTATTATTACATGAGCAAGACTTTTATGACTTGGCGATGGCCTATATGAAAAAAGCTTATGATGATAATGTGATTCATACTGAAATATTCTTTGACCCACAAACCCACACCGAGAGGGGAGTTGAGTTTGAGACAGTAATCAACGGCCTAGTTCGTGCCCAAGAAGATGCCAAAGAAAAGTATGGAATATCGTCAAAACTTATAATGTGCTTTTTGAGACACTTGAGCGAGGAGTCTGCATTTGAGACACTTGAAATGGCATTACCCTTCCGAAATAAAATTGCAGGTGTAGGATTGGATTCATCAGAAAATGGACATCCACCGAGCAAGTTTTTCAATGTGTTTGCAAAAGTTAGAGACCATGGCTTCTTTGTTGTGGCTCACGCAGGTGAGGAAGGTCCCGCCGAAAATGTATGGGAAGCACTTGAACTACTGGAGGCAGAGCGGATAGACCACGGCGTAGCATCTATAGAAGATGAGATATTGATGGAAAAGCTTCGCGATAATGAGATTCCACTAACTGTGTGCCCACTATCGAATGTAAAGCTTAAGGTCTTTAATGATTTGTCGGAAGTCCCGATAAAAGAGTTTTTGGAAAACGAAATTATAGTAACTATCAACTCCGATGATCCTCCCTATTTTGGTGGATACATAAACGACAACTTCCTACAAACTGCTGAAGCACAGAACCTGACTAAGGAGGACATTTACACCTTAGCCAAGAATTCGTTTACTGCTTCCTATGTGGATATTAAAACTAGAGATCAGTTTATGAATAAACTTGAAGAGTTTGATAAAAGCTTTGAGTGGTAAGAAACGCTTGCCTAGACTAATGTCTTTTCAATTTATAAACATCATCTCTGTCATTAACCCAAAACACACTTGCAGCACCTATTACTAAAGATATACCTGCGAGAACCAAAGCATATATTGCTTTTCCTCCAAACAAATCTTTTGTAATAAATCCCAACATACTTGCTGCAAGTATTTGGGGTATGACTATAAAGAAGTTGAATATACCCATATAAACTCCCATTTTATGAGATGGCAATGCACCTGTTAGAATAGCATATGGCATTGACAATACACTTCCCCACGTAAAGCCAACACCTATCATTGGAATTATCAACATAGTTGGATTCTTAAAGAAAAATATTGATATAAAGGATATGCCCCCAACAAAAAGAGCAACCGAATGCGTGGCCTTACGTCCTATCTGCCGTGCCAACAATGGTAATAAAAAGGCCGAAATAGCCGAAACTGCATTATATACTCCGAACAACACACCAACCCACACAGCACCATCTCCATATAATTCTGATTTAGGATCAGTGGTTCCGTAAATATGCTCAGTTATAGCAGGCACTGTATAAATCCACAGAGTGTAAAATGCAAACCATGAAAAGAACTGCACTACCGCTAATTGCTGCATAGTTTTGGGCATATGAAGCAGATCGCTCATTATTTCCACAACGCCTTTAGCTGTGCTTGAAGATTTAGATTTCATACCTGAGTATAGCATAACCACACCAAAGGCTAAAAATAATCCTGATAGTATATATAATTGAGCATTTAATGATAATATTGCAATTAGAACTGTTAGCAAAAGTCCAGCCCCACCCCATATCCATCCATTTCTGAAAAACTGAGGAGATTGAACCGGCTCTCTTACCTCAACATCAATACCCAATGATTGAGCTTTGTTCTTCTCAAAAGCAGCAAGCTCTTCTGGCGAGTACTCTTTAGATGTAAGCACTGTGTACATAACCGACAAGAATAAAACAACACCACCAATATAGAAAGACAGCTTTACTGATTGTGGTATCATTCCCTCTGGTGCAGTATTGGCCACACCAAACCAATTTGTTAGAATATATGGTAGAGCCGATGCTACCACCGCCCCAATACCAATAAAAAAGCTTTGCATGGCAAAACCCAAAGTTCGTTGTTCACTTGGCAAATTATCTCCAACAAATGCACGGAACGGCTCCATCGAAATGTTTATGGATGCATCCATAATCCACAGCATTCCAGCTGCAATCCACAATCCAGGTGAGTTGGGCATTATAAATAGTGAAATAGTTGTAAGAATAGCCCCCACAGTAAAGTAAGGACGACGTCGCCCAAATCTGTTCCAAGTCTTATCACTAAGATATCCTATAATTGGCTGCACAATAAGCCCAGTAAGTGGGGCTGCAATCCACAGTATAGGTATATCATCAATATCAGCACCAAGAGTTTCAAAAATGCGGCTCACATTTGCATTTTGCAAAGCAAATCCAAATTGGATTCCTAAAAATCCAAAGCTCATATTTACAATTTCCCAAAAGGATAGATGTCTCTTTTTCATATTTCGGTATATTTCAGATTCTATTTTGCACAAAGTTATGAATTAGTATTAAATATTGGCACTAATTTACTATTTATTATTGTCTTAAACTCAGCCACCTCTTTTTCTAATAACGTTCTATTTAATCATCCTCTTGCCTTTTTACCAAACTAATGATTAAATAATATGGTATGTTTTTTCGGCTAAAAATGGTGCGTTTATAAAACTATAAAGAGTGTTTATTAATTTTTTCTTGTGTTTGTAAAATTATAAAGCATGTTTTATATTATTTTCTTGTGTTTGTAGAACTAAATAGAGTGTTTTATATTAATTTCTTGTGTTTGTAAAACTACAAATGGTCTCCTCAGCACTGTAGAGTAGTGTTTGTAAAAATATAAGGAGTCTCCTCAGCACTATAGAGTGTGTTTGTAAAATATAAGGAGTCTCCTCGCCACTGTAGAGTGGTGTTTGTAACATCATAAAGAGCCTCATTTACCACAGTAGGGTTGCAAACTAATTCTCTCTTTAGTATCTATTCCAATTAGTCCCGATCCTACTATTTCTAATACTCATTACCTCATACTTGAAGTGGCTACTAAAAAACACCTAATTCAAGGAGTATGCTTGCCAAATAGAGAGGTGAAGCTTGAGTAGCTGGCAATTATCGATTATTCGAAATAGGATATAAGTCTAACAACTAGACATATTTAAATTGAAAAAGGGCAACCCAAGTATATGAGTCGCCCTCTTTCAGTTTTATAAAAGTAGAGTTATTTTAGTTAGAAGTAGGATTTTGAGTAAGTGTACTTCCAGAACCTCTATATGCATTAATTGCATCTTGTGGAATATAGTAAACTACTCTATAATCTGTTGCTTGAACCTCCTCCATAGCATTATGTGGACCAGGATAATGTCTTGTTAATGGCTCACCATTTCTAAACACATCGTAGCTTCTCTCTGCTTGGTAAGCAAGCTCAAGTTGACGCTCTTTCTCAATAAGCTCTCTTGCATTTTCTGCATTTAAAGAAGTATATCCTTCACCAGGAAGTGATCTTTCTCTTACTGTGTTTAATGCAGTAAGGGCACCTGGGTAATTACCTTTTTTAGCCTCAGCCTCAGCAATATTTAAATACATCTCTGCTAAACGTGAGATTACTGGTGAGTGTAGATGAGACTCTTCACCTTCTCTTGAGCATTTTACAATATAAAACATTGGATATACACGATTAAGCTTCATCAGCTTATCAATAACTCCTGTATATGTTTTTCCATCTTTGTAGTTAATAGAATAAATTCCTTGCTCAGCATCTACAGCTGTAAGTGTATAAGTATCGTCTTCATCATCCGTACAAGTTATAGTACTACCTGTTTTAGTTATGGGTGCTTGCACGTAGTTGTAATTAACTTGCTTACCACTACTGTCTTTAACATCTACGATAAAGCGGAACACATCTGTATCATTCTGATATTGTGGCTCGATAAATGACGCACGTGCATCAACTATCTTTCCATTATACCAATCATTACGACCAGTTTCATCTAATAGACTCAGGTATTTTCCACTTGCATACATCTCGCCCCAGCCCATTCCGCCGATTACTCCATACATACCACCGATACCATAATAATGATCGTAACCCACAAACTCAGACGCAACTCTTTTGATTGCAAAAATTGTCTCTTTATTATTCTCAGGTGTGAATGTGTTGTATCTCATAAACTCTTCACGAGGCAACATATGGTAAGTTCCCGAGTTTATAACCTCGTTAGCATATTGAATTGACTTCTCTGCATATTCAGTATTTGGGTTTTCATATGTACCACTCATATATAAATATATACGTGACAATAAAGCTTGTGCAGCACCTTTTGATGCATACGAAGCACCTCTATTTATTGATAATAACTGAATCGCTTTCTCCAAGTCGGCAATTGCTTGTTCATATGATTCTTTCACTGTTGCTCTATCAGGTAGTTGGCCGAAAACATCTTCTGGGGTGCCATTTACAATTGGAACACCTAAGTTTTGATCAGGGCTCTGATAATATGGGCGACCATAGGCACGTGTAAGATAAAAATACATCATACCACGCAAGAAGTACGACTCGCCAATAGAGTTATCAACCTCTGGTGATTGTCCCTCATCAATCATATCTATGATATTTGAAGCTTGAGCTATAGCCTTATAACTATTATCCCAAAAGCTTTGCAATCTATAGTTATTTGGTGTTCTCGAATATGAAATAAATTCATAAAAAGCGTCGGTTGATGTTCCACGAATCATCATATTATCACCTGCATACTCACCACATCGGTGCATTACATCAGACCAACCTTTAAGTTGTGCATAAGCTCCATTCAAAAGAGTTTCGAGTGAGCCATCTGGATCAGACTTTATTTGCTCGTCAGGCATAGAGCCGTATGGCAATCTATCAATATCACATGCTGTAAAAAACAGACCTGCAATAAGTAAACTGAATATTATTATTTTTTTCATATGATTGTTTCCTTTTTAAAATGTTAGATTAATTCCGAACATAAATTTACGAGTAGTTGGATATACTGTTGTTGTTACACCTACTACTTTACCATCATATGATGGCAACTCAGGATCTACTCCAGAGTAGTTTGTAATTGTAAATAGGTTTTCACCAGTTACAAATAATCTGATATTCTCAAGATTGTATTGTGGCATAACAAAATTATAACCCAATGACAATGTTCTCATTTTGAAATATGTTCCATCTTCTAAGTAACGTGATGATACTTTATTTGAGTTCGATGAGTTGTTGTAGCTTGCAATCGGGTGAGTAGCAATATCACCTGGTTTTTCCCAACGGCTCCATGATGACATCAAACGCATCTGGTTACGGTCGGTATATGCACCATCCGAATCATACTCAGCACGAGAATAGTTATAGATTTTACCACCTACTGAGTATCCAAATACAGCATTCAAATCAAAGTTCTTCCAGTAAAGTGATGTTGACAAACCACCGAAGAATTTAGGTGTATATGCACCTTTTTCCACCTCATCAGCTTCTGCATAAACCTCTGTTAGTTCTCTAGTTTTATTACCATTCGCATCTGTCACAGTTTTATACCACTGTGCAGCTCCATTTTGTGGATTAACGCCTGCCCACTCGCGGATATACCAAGTATCTGCATCAGCACCAACTCGCAAAATTCTGCTTGCCGAACCTGCAATACCTACTCCGTCACCAATAATGATTGGAGCGACCTCACCTGTATTAGGATCTGGCACACCATATAGTTCAGTAACTTTATTTCTGTTCAATCCTAAATTTCCATCAATTGTCCATATTAGCTCCTTGTTTTTTATAACATCAAAGCTTGCTGTGGCCTCAAAACCTTTATTACGAACAGCTCCAATATTTCGCCAAATACGAGTAACTCCTGTTAATCCTGGAACTGGGACTTGATAAAGCAAATCGCTTGTATTCTTGTCGTAATAATCAAATGTCAATCTTACTCTATCAGCAAGTCCTACATCAAGCCCTACACCAGTTGTATAGGTTTTCTCCCATGTCAGGTCTCTGTTACCAATTTGAGAAATCAAAGCTCCTGAATTCTCATTATAACTTACAGACGATGAAACTGAATACAAGTCATACTGTGGATAGAGCGAAGAAGGTCTATTTCCTACAGAACCATAAGAAGCTCTCAACTTAAGTTCATCAAATAAGTCACTATTAAAGAATTCCTCACGATGGATATTCCATCCACCACTTATAGAGAAGAAGTTTCCGTACTTAGCATTATCACCAAAGTTAGATGCTCCATCACGACGCAACGAAAGCTGTGCCAAATACTTATTATCATAAGCATAATTAATATTTGAGAATACTGATTGCACAGCCCATTCTGATACACCACCTTTTGTTCCTTCAGGTTTAGCCACGACATCTAATATTTCAAATCCGGGAACAAAACCAGTACCAGTTGCAGTTACTGTCTTTGCTGAATAATCATTAAACTCATACGCTAATAAAGCATTGATAGAGTGCTTATCAATATACTTATTAAATCTCAACAATTGGTTAGTATATCTACGAAGCATCTCGCTTCTATATTCTTGAATTCTACCCTTCACACCTTCTGCAGAAGATGAACGAGGATCTGAATAGCTTTTCGAGCCATGCAATTGCGCTTTTATATTATTTACTGAAGAAAATGTAAGCCAATCTGTAAGCTTTATATCAAAGTCCAAGTTGCCCATAAATTCATAGGTGGTTGACTTTGAGAAATTATACTGCAAATCATACATATAGTTTGTACTATTGCTATTAACCCATGATGAAGATCTATGACCAACGATATTACCATCTTTATCAAACGGACTATCCCATGGAAGATTAGAATACATTGCAGAAACTGAGTATTGACGGTTGTCAATGTCGCGACGCGAACCTGAAATAAATGGCTTAATAGTTAACCAATCTGTAGGTCTATAATCTGTTTTATAAAGCATGTTATAGCGAGTAAAGTCATAACCCTTCACTGCTCCTGTCTCGTCATACACACCAATTGATATTAGAGATCTCATTTGTTCAGTACCACCCGAAAGAGAAAGATTATACTCCTGAACGTGTCCTGTTTGTGATGCCAAATCCCACCAGCTGAAATTATCATCTCTCAAATCTTGATTCCAACGTGGAAAAGAGATCATCTCTTGATTATCAAACGACTTATAATAATCATAAAGCTCAGCTCCATTCATCACCTTTAGGTTGCCTCTATTTAGGTTAGTAACACCAGCTTTCGCCGAGAAGTCAATTTTCAACTTATCAATCTTAGGATTTTTAGTAGTAACCACGATAACGCCGTTAGCACCTTGCGATCCATAAATAGCTGTAGATGCAGCATCTTTAAGGATAGTCATTGTTTCGATATCCTGAGGGTTTAGTGATCCTGAACTGCTACCAACAATAACACCATCAATAACCCAAAGTGGGTCGGTGCTACCATTTACAGTTGATTTACCACGGATAACTACAGCACCCACAGATCCAGGTTGTCCCGAACCAGGAGCAACATATACACCAGGAGCTTTTGAGTTAAGCATATTCTCAACCGAAGGAGTTGTTACATTCTTAAGCTTCTCACTCGAAATAGATTGTAACGAACCTGTCAAGCTCTCTTTACGCTGAACCGTATAGCCCACAACAATCAGCTCATCAAGTTGCTTAGTATCTTCGAGCAACACAATATTAAACGAAGTTTGACCTTGAATAGCAACCTCTATTTCTTGATAACCTATGTATGAAATCTGAAGCACTGCATCAGAAGCAACGGCAAACGAAAAGTTACCATCATAGTCGGTAATTGTTCCATTTGATGGATTACCTTTTTCTAATATTGTAGCTCCGATGATTGCCTCTCCATGAACATCCACAACATTACCTTTAATATTTACTTTCTGAGCTTGGCGAACTTCAGATGTAGATTTTGCTAAAGTCCCCTTCTCTACTAGAGCAATAATATTATTATCACTCTTTTGGTATTCAATATCCAAACCTGCAAGAAGTTGTTTCATAGCAGAGTCGATATCAGAATCCGAAAGGTTCAGAGATGCAATCTGATCAAGTCCTGGAAGAGATTCATTGTAGAAAAACTTGAAGTTACTCACTTTTTCAATCTCACTCAAAACCTGTCTAAGTGATTTATTTTGCACATTGATAGATATCTGTGCAAAAGCGATACCGGTAAAAATCCAAACTAGCAATAACATTGATATTCTTGCTAATGCGGACCTTTTCAAAAATAGTCTTTGCCTCATAAAAAGTTAGTTTATTAATTAATTATTTATATCCCTAGGTTGAATATTCAAAAATGATAGATATTAAGCTCTATCATTTCTGACACCCTAAATATAATACAATAAGGCAAGCAAAAAACACTAATTGATTAACGTACATTTAAATTGATTAACATAGTGATGATTGCAACTAAAGTGGGTATTAGGTGATACCTCACTATATATCAACCACTAACAAAAAAAACAGTCTAAGGTTAGTCTAAAACAATATTTAGATTTAAGGAAGGAGCTATTTTACAAAAGAGAACAATTATTCACCTTTCAAATGTAGTGCTATTGTAGTGCCATCCATTTCGTACCTCATCGCCGAAGTAAGTGACAAGATGTCAAGTGCATTTCTAATGCTACTATTACCAAGAGTTCCAGTGAAGCGAATGTTGCGCAAAGCCTCCGACTCAAATTTTATATCTACATTAAAAGTACGCATCAATGTATTGGCTATCTCCTCAAACGAGTTGTTTCGGAAATATAGGCGACCATTTTTCCATTGTGTAAAGTCCGAAGCATTTACTGTATCTCGTGTTACCACATTAGCTCTCTTGTGTAACACAACTCTTTCATTGGCGTCAAGTATATAATTCTTATCTAGCACATTTACTTTTATTTTTCCATCCAACAATACCGATGACATATGGCTATCGTCTGAATATGCATTTATATTAAAAGCAGTGCCCATAGCTTCAACCTCTAAATCATTAGCAACTACTATGAATGGACAGTTTTCATTTTTTGCAACTTCAAAAAATGCTTCACCATCTAATACCACTTTCCTTTGCTTTTTGTTATAGCTATTATCATAAGTGATTTGCGATCCTGAGTTTATCCATACTTTGCTCCCATCCGACAAAACTACCTCAGCTTTCTCACCATTAGATGCACTTACCGTAACTTGATTATCTCCAATAACATTACCCCTATTCATTGCAACATACACAAATAGAGCCGATAATAGAGGAAGAACCAACACGGCCACCCACTTTAGAATCGGCTTATAGTTTATATTTACTCTACGTCTGGATCTATCAATATTAATTTTATCAATAATATCTGCAAATAGTCGTTCCTGAATTTCCTCAGGCATATCACTACTCATGCTCAACAGCTCGGTCTCAAAGAACTCATTGATTGCCTCATCCTCTTTAAGTACACTAATAAGCCTATCAATATCCTCAGACGAAGCTTCGTTTCGTAGATATTTCTCAAAAAGATTAATATATTTATCCCTTGTAATTCCCATTTTTAAGTTGTATCCTTTATCTATATACACTTTGATATAGCTATTCCTCTAATCATTTTCAATCTCTTACCTTAATTTAACATGAAGGCAATAATTAAAACAAACAGCTTATCCCAGTTCTTTTCAAACATTTGGCGCATATATTTAGTAGCAATGGATAGTTGAGTTTCGACAGTACTCACAGATATATCCATAATTTCAGCTATTTCGCGTGTTGACAAATCATTCTTTCTCCGCATAATAAATATTTTCTTTCTGGAGGGAGGCAAAGTCTCTATTAGCTTGTCAACATATTCATCTAAGCTCCTCTTGTATATTTCTTGTTCATGATACTGATCATAAATTACCCCATCTTTTAATATAAACTCCTGATATAAATACTCTACCGTTTGCCGCTTATAACTATTATAGAGCATATTACGGGCTATAGTTGAGAGATATGAGTGAATAGATTTATTAGAATCTATTTGCGCTCTCGCTTCCCAAAGTTTGACAAAAGCTGATTGAACCATCTCCTCAGCAAGATACTCATCTCCTTTTGAAATGGATAAAATAAAGTTGTAGAGCTTTCCAGAATATCTCATATAAATATTCTCGAAAGCCTTACTACAACCTTGCTTAAGATTTTCAATCTCTTTTAATTCATCAAACATTATTATCGGCAATACTTTTTTCATTACTCTATCTCATAGCCCCACGACTTGCCTTTCTCAGTAGCGGGCAGTCCATTCTTCATCCAAGATGGGGCGGGATCTCCTTTGAGATAGTGATCAAAGAATTGTTGCAAACGTATAGATAAGTCTTTGGTATTACGACGGTGGAGAAGATTGTGTGCCTCTTTATTATATTGAAGCATCCACACTGGCTTTTGCAAGCGACGCAACGCCATAAAGTATTCTATACCCTGATACCATGGCACAGCACCATCATTATCATTATGCATTATCAATAATGGAGTATTTACATCTTCCACAAAAAATATTGGAGAGTTTTCAATATATAAATCAAGAGAATCCATCATTGTAGCACCAATTCTTGATTGTGTCTGTTCATATTGGAATTGGCGACTACGGCCCGACTCCCACCTAATGCCTCCATATGCACTTGTCATATTAGACACTGGAGCGCCTGCACCAGCGGCCTTAAACATATCAGTGCGTGTAACAAGATGGGCAACTTGGTATCCTCCCCAGCTTTGACCCTGAATGGCCATATTGTCTTTATCAACCCAAGCATTCTCTGCCAATGCTTCGGCGCCAGCCACAACGGCATCATAAGCATCTTTACCTGGATGTCCCACTGTGTAGTGAATATCGGGTGTGAAAACTATATATCCGCGGCTCACAAAGAAAGGAATATTGATAGTAGAACGACTAGGAGCTGGAGCAAAATAGTTGTAAAGATTATCGGAGTGCTGCTCATAAAAGTATATCATCACTGGGTATTTCTTACTCGAATCAAAATCTTCTGGTTTATAAACAATCCCTTGTAATGGCACACCAGCGTATGAAGTCCATTCAAACATTTCGGCACTTCCCCAATTATAATCTTTCATTTGAGGATTGATATCTGTGAATCTAACAGACGACTTCCAATTGTTCTTTGTAAAATACAAATCAGGAGAGGTATTGAAATTACTCTTTTGATATAAGTACGAATCTGCATTTTTAGCCTTCACCAACCCCGCAAAGTTATATTTATCTACAATTAATTTCTCTAACGGTTTTCTGCCCTTTTGTTTTAATGAGTAATATCCTTTCTCTTTGCTCACATTATCAAAAGCAGATAAAAGAAGAATATCCTTAGGTCCAATAAATCTTTTATCAGGATCAGTGTTTATATACCTGAAGGTAATAGAGTCTTGCCTTCCCGCTCCTTGAGTTATATTAACCGGTGCCTCTTTTGACATTGGATCAATTCGCCAAATATCAAAAGCATCATTCAAATATATATATTTATCATTCTCGCTCCAAGCTGCAATACCATATGAGCCAGGAAGAGATGGTGTATCATTCTTTTCATTCCAGAAGTTAACTTTAATATCCTTCGTTATGTTATTAATAGCACCTGTAGCATTGTTATAAACATACCACTCCCTATCTTCACCATCCCACCAAGTGGTATAATTTCCGGCAGCTGATAGCATTGGGCGACCTTTCAATCCTTTTGCCAACTCTGTCAACTTATCATCTTGCAAATCATAAATCCAAACATCATACTTTGCAGATATATCCCATTGCGACTCTATAAGATAAGGTAAATTAGAATACAAAAGAGCGTATCTACCATCACTTTGATCAGATATTAAGCAATATGGTTTCTCTTTATCTGCAATAAGCTTATAGTTCCCCGGTTTGTTTGGATTAATAACGCCTGTATAAGTTCTGTTAAGTTCACGACGCAGCTCTACTAGTTGCTGTGGCGAAACAATTGGATCGTGCCAGCTCCAGATATCTAGAGTTGCCATCTCAAAATCAACTATAGTAGTATCCTTAGGAGCTTGACGCGGTGCCGAGCCAACTATTATTCTATCACCGCTTTTGCTAAATGATGGAGATGCTTGCTCTGTAAAAATCCAACCATCAGGCAATCCCTTAACGCTCTTTCCTGCAATCACTATGGCCGAGTCGGCTCCCACTTTATAATATCTAATATCAAACGACTTTTGGTCCACTTTCGATGTGTCTCCAGTTGCAATATAAACTAGTTGCTTTCCCTCTTCATCAAAGGCAAGAGATTTATACTCTAAGCTATCAGTAGAAATATTTTTTATCTCGTTAGATTTTAAATCCATAAAAACAACGCGATGCGTATCAGTAGAATCTTTCTTATCTGGAACTATTGTTGCGGCAAGCGAATTGCCATATCTATTAAATATCGACAACTGAGTATTTCTTATCGTATCTTCCCTGCCATTATCTAAGTTGCGTACCACTAGCAAATCCTTTTGCTTAATCTTCGATTTATTGGTAGTATCTTTAGGGAAAGTAATTGTGTAAGCAATATGCTTATCTACCTCTCTTGGTGTTTTCAGAGCTTTCACATCAGCTATCTTTTCGATAGTAAAGGTAGAGTTATCAACTATTACAAGCGAATCTTTAGGGGCATCTTCGGCCTTTTTCTTATCTATTCTTGCTTGTCTGCGCTCAGCAAAAGGAGCCTTTAAAATTCCAACCGTGTATTTTCCATCGGGCGATAGAACATATCTCGTTATCCTATCAATAGAAATAGACCTCTCATTAGTGTTATTTCTAATTATTAAGGTAGTATCACCTTCCTGAGGACTAATTAAAGATGTAGAGATTCTCCCATCATCACTAATTTTTGTATTAGTAAGACTCCTCCAACCATCATAAACAGAATGATCAAGTACTTTCTTTTGTGCATTTACTATACTGATACTCATTGACAGAATAGCTACTAGAATAAACCGATAAATTGGTATTTGTTGCATATTTGTTTTAGATTTTAATTTCAATAGCGAAAGTAATATAAATCTCTAAGCTATACAAAATAATTTTAAGGAATGAAAAAAGGCTAAATCACACTTGATTTAGCCCCGACACATTTTATTAAACACTTAATATATTTATGAATGAATGCTGTTATAGTTTTAATTACGTTTAAACAGTATCTAAACAGCGCCCAAACACTGCTTATACAAATATCTTTTTTAGCTCTTCAACCCAAGCCTCTATTCTCTCATCAGTTTTGTCGTAATCATTATCCTCATCTATGGGTAGCCCCACAAATCTACCGTCCACTATCGACATAGTATCATCGTATGTATAACCTTCATCAGCCACCGAGCCCACTATATTGGTTTTATCTGAAATAGCATCGTATATCACAATCATTGCCTCGGCAAAGCTGCTCGAGTATGATGCACTATCTCCCAGTGCAAATATGGCAACAGTCTTGTCAGATAAATCTGCCTTTGCAAATGATGGCAAAAAGCTATCCCAGTCATCTTGCAAGTCACCTATCCCAGTAGTAGATGCACCAAGTATCAAGTACTTATAAGGTTTTATATCATCAAGGCGAACATCCTCAACATTATACAAATCGGCCTCACCATCAAACAAATCGGCAATACTCTTAGCCACCATCTCGGTGTTTCCACCCGAACTGCCATATAATATAGCTATCTTACCCATAGTTATAATATTTACTATTTAAAATTTCACTGTTTATTGTTTCTTTAAAGGATAAACAGTTAATACCTAAAAAGGTTTGATTCCTCTTATATACCTTAATAAGAGAAAACATTTGATATTTTCTGAAAATAGATTACATTTGCAAACTCAAAACACACAATGGCCTGGTAGTTCAATGGATAGAATAGAAGTTTCCTAAACTTTAGATCCGAGTTCGATTCTCGGCCGGGCTACTATCTACTTTATTTCTTTTGTAATTATTCTTGCAGCAGCACTTATGCCTAATGCTACCACTGCTCCAGCCAAAGCTGCAGCTCCCAATATCACAATAGCACCAGTGTTCATATCACCTTTGCCCTTGCCCTTTACTAAATCTCCTGCCTTGGCAGTATAGTATGTAAACTCACTAGCGTTTAATCTCTTCATAATATTACGTTTTATTACCTATAACATTATGACAAATACATATGTTCAATAACTAAACCTCAATAGAGTTTACATACTTGGGTGATATCTTACATTCTGTCAGGCACATCAATGCCAAACAGTTTCATTCCGCGTTTGATGATTAGTGCAGTGTTTTTGGATAGGGCCAAGCGGAATGCCTTCTTTTTATCATCCTCTTCACGCAAAATTTGAAACTCGTGGTAAAACTGATTGTACTCCTTTACTAAGTCGTAAACGTAATTGCCAATTAGAGATACATTGTACTCGTTAGCGGCCTGCATCACCACAGTTTCAAACTCAGCAAGCATTTGCACCAGTCCCTCTTCCTTTTCCGACAGTTCTACAGTGGTGTCAAGTTTTGTGTCAATATCAATACCCTGCTCAGCAGCACGACGAAGAATAGATTGAATACGTGCATGAGTATATTGAATAAAAGGCCCAGTGTTGCCATTAAAGTCAATAGACTCTTCAGGATTGAAGGTCATGTTCTTTTTCGGGTCAACTTTAAGTATGAAGTACTTAAGAGCCCCTTGTCCTATCATTTTGGCTATATCGTGAGCCTCTTGGTCGGAAACTCCATCGAGCTTGCCGAGTTCTTTAGATGTAGCCAGGGCAGTGTCAACCATCTCAGCCATCAAATCGTCAGCATCCACTACAGTTCCCTCGCGAGATTTCATTTTACCATGTGGTAGCTCCACCATTCCGTATGAGAAGTGAACTAAGCCTTTTCCAAACTCATAGCCTAGCATTTCCAATAGGTTGGACAATACTTGGAAGTGGTGATTTTGTTCATTACCCACCACATATATCATTGTATTGATAGGATAGTCGTCAAACCTCATCTTAGCAGTTCCTATGTCTTGAGTCATATACACAGAAGTGCCATCGCTGCGCAGTAGCAACTTATCATCGAGATTCTTGTCCGAGAGGTCGGCCCAAATAGAGCCATCTTCCTTTTTATAAAATAGTCCCTTCTCCAATCCAGCAAGTACCTCATCACGACCAGCTAAATAGGTATCCGATTCATAGTATATTTTATCGAATGTAACGCCCATCTCATCATAAGTTTCATCAAAGCCGGCATACACCCAGTTGTTTATCGTTTTCCAAAGCTCTACTGTGGCTTCATCACCAGCTTCCCACTTACGAAGCATTTCACGAGCCTCAGCCATAAGCGGCGATTGGCTCTCAGCCTGTTCGTCTGTCATATTCTGCTCTTCCTTCAATGTCTTTTGCTCTTCTTTATATTTCTGATCAAAAAGAACATAGAAGTCGCCAATCAAGTGGTCGCCTTTCTTGCCTGTTGACTCAGGTGTAGCTCCTTCGCCCCACTTTTGCCATGCAAGCATCGACTTACATATATGAATACCCCTGTCGTTTACGATATTGGTTTTTACAACACGCTTACCATTAGCTTTTAATACCTCGCTAAGCGAATGACCTAATAAAATATTACGCACGTGCCCCAAGTGAAGAGGCTTATTGGTGTTTGGCGACGAGTACTCAACCATAAACAGCGGTGCATTATCAGTCACTGGCTGATATCCGTACTCAGGATTATCATTAATGTGCTGCAACATTTCAGTCCATACACTCGAAGCAATCGACAAGTTAAGAAACCCCTTGATGACATTGAAATCAACAACAACGCTTGGATTATTTTTAGCTAAAAACTCACCAATATCTTGAGATGTTTGTTCTGGATTCTTTTTCGATATCCTCAACAGAGGAAAGGTAACAAGAGTATAATGACCTTTGAAATCTTTCTTTGTTTTTTGCAATGTGATTTGCGAAGCATCAATATCGGCATCATAAAGTCCTTTTATAGCTGCAACGATAGCTTGCTGAAGTATTTTTTCGATTCTCATATATGAATTGTATTTTTTTCGTGTAATGAATTGAGTGCAAAGATAATATTTTTTTGAACAGCTATCTTTGCATTCTTTTGATTATGCTATATGAAGCCACAATTCCCAATTCGCCTGCCTTGCGCAAATCATCAATTCCCTTAGCAGTTTCGCCAATTGAAAGATATGACAAACCCCTATTAAAATAGGCTTCGGCAAAGTGCGACTCAAGCTTAATAGCATTAGTGTAGATATCGATTGCTGCTCTATAATCCTTTTCATTATAAAATATCTCGCCCATATTATAATATGCGAAAATAAAATCAGGATCTAATTCAACTACCTTTTCATAAAGCTTCAAAGCGGCATCGTTTCTAAGTGATTTTGTAGATACATCCTTTAGCTTAATCTTTGTTTGGCGCTGCAATCCCGTCAGTGGATCTATAGATGTTACCACTGCAGCTTCCTCGGCAGCCTCATCCCTCTCTACAATAGATAGAGGATCAAGCTCGAGTTGCTTTGATAATATAACCGCCTTCACGAAGTATGCTTGCGACATATTTTCGTCTAGCTCTATTGCTTTATCAATATCATTAAGTGCACTTTCAAAATCTTGCACCAGCATCAAATCTATTGCACGTCCAAAATAAACCTTAGCATCATTTGGACTTTTATCCATCAGCATAGAGTAGTTGTCGATAGAGCGGAAGTGAGTTTGCACCTGCAACTCATTAAGTGGTGCTTCATTATTTACAGCCTTAAGCTTCCAATTTAACCCCAATGTATGATTTGCCTTATCGAGCGACTCGGAGAAATAAACAGGGCGATTAATCTCAAATCCTTTATCATAATATGTGAGGACAAAACGTGGTTCTAATTCCACCCTCACCCTAACATCCTGTACTCTACCACGCGATTCGCTTTGATATTTACCTCTATCTTTTTCGGTAGTCTCCTTGTCGGCTACTACCAGTAGGTTAAACTTATTCAAGTCCTCATCCGTTTGCTCACGTGTGTCTTTTGTGTCCTTGCTATCTTTATCCTTTTCTAAGCTTGCTAAATCAGAAGTAGCTCTCTGCTTTGCTTTCGCCTCCTCTCGACGAGCTATATTATAATCCTCTTCAGCACTACGTAAGTCATTAAGCTGTCGCTTCATTTCTGATCTCATATAATATCCAGAAAAGAAATCGGGGTGACGGTCAAGTACAAAGTCAAGGTCACCAATTGCCCCTAAGTTATTCCCCACTTCGGCATTAAGCATAGCACGGTTTAGATAAGCCATGTCATTTTCTGGCTCAAGCTCTATCACCCTATCAAAGTCGTCGATAGCCCTATTGTTGTCTGCAACTTGTGCACGCAATAGCCCACGATTGAAACGAGCTATTATATTATTCTCGTCCGTTTCAATCACCCTATCATAGTCTGCCATAGCGCCGCGCAAATCATTCAGATTATACTTCACCAATCCTCTATTGATATAATTGCCCGTAAAATATGGATCTATTCGTATTGCCTCATCCAAGTCGGCTAATGCATCATTATATTTGTTGAGCTGAAAATATAGCAACCCACGTGCTGAGAATGATTGAGAAGTGTATGGGTCTTTTTCGATAGCCAGATTATAGTCCGACAAGGCGCTGATAGTATCTTGCTTTTCGAGATATAATTGAGCCCTTGTTAAATACCCAGGAATATAATCGGGGAAGCGACGGATCAGCACCTCAAAAAACTTTTCAGCAATCTCATAATCCTTCATCTCTAAATTCACTATTGCCATATTTATGAGCGTAAGCCTATCCTCTGGATAAAACTCGAGGCTACGCTGATAATCGGTGGCAGCACCCTCAAAGTTATCCTGATTTTGACGAGCAGCACCCCTCAACTGATATGCAGCGGTATAATAAGGATTTCGATCGAGGCATTTATTAGCATCCTCTTCGGCACCTTTAAAATCCTCAAGCATAAACTTTGCCATCGCCCTAAAGTAGTAAGGCTCGGCCAGATGCGGCTTTGCAGAGATAGCCTGATTGAAATATTGAATTGCCACCACATAATCCTCAAAATACATAGCATTTCTACCAATAATCATTACCCTATTGGTGTTGACTTGTGGATAAATAGCAATAGCTGACAATAGCAAATATAGCGTGATAATCAGTTTCTTCATTTATATTGATTCTCTATTTTATTAGTTATTTATAAGCACCTCTCGCGAGCCTATATCAGTTTCATTAATTTGCACTTCTACTCTATTATCGGGCAATATCGATTCGATAAGCTCGGGCCATTCTATAAAGCATAAATTGCCACTATAGAAATAGTCTTCATATCCAAAATCGTACGCCTCCTCAAGCTTGTTTATTCTATAAAAATCGAAATGATAAATCGGCTCCGATTGTCCCGACTTATATTCATTCACAATTGCAAAAGTAGGGCTTGTGATTGTCTCTTGCACTCCTAACTCTTTGCAAATTGCTTTTATAAATGTTGTCTTGCCCACTCCCATAGCTCCATAAAATGCGAATACCTTATTATCGCCAATCTGCGAAACAAACTGACGTGCAGCCTCTGGGATTTCGTTTATATCGTTTATCTCTATTTTCATGTAGTTGCTTATTATTATTAAAACAGTTCCTACTTAGGTGTCAGTTCCACAAATGGCACTATCATCTCCTCCAAAGACACGCCCCCATGCTGAAAACTGTTTTCGTACGTTGATATGTAATTATTATAATTATTAGGATAAGCAAAAAAGCTATCATTGAGCGCAAAAATATATCTCGAACTAAGATTTTGAGAAGGTAGTCCAACCTTTTCAGGCTCCGAGACATCGAAAACTTTTCGCGAATCGAATGTAAGGTTGCGCCCCACCTTATATCTTAAGTTTGAGTTTATATGCTTATCTGCAATCACCTTTAACGGGTTTTTGATACGTATTGTTCCATGATCGGTAGTGAAAATCACCTTGTAGCCTTTTTGTGCAACCTTTCGCATCAATTCGAGTAATGGTGAGTGCCTAAACCACGCATAAGTCAGCGAGCGATATGCAGCCTCATTGGGCACCAATTCCTGAAGCATTTTTTGCTCATTACGAGCGTGCGACAAGATATCAATAAAGTTGAAAACAACCACATTCAGGTCGTTATCCTCCAAGCTTGCAAACTCCGATAGTAGTCGCTCACCCTCTATATTACTATTTATCTTACGATACGACATCTTATCCCCTCTCCCCTGCTCTCGCATTTGCAACGTAAGCAATTCATCCTCTGAAAGGTTTTTGCCCAAGTCATCATCTTCAAATTTCCACAACTTTGGATAGGTGTGCGAAATATCTAATGGGGTTTTACCTGCAAAAATGGCGTTTCGTGCATATTGAGTAGCCGTGGGTAATATGCTATAATATAGCGTCTCGGTGGTTTGATAGAAATCGGTAAGCAAAGGTTTAATGGCTATCCACTGATCAAACCTAAAGTTGTCAACAAGAATAAAGAAAACCTTTTCGCCACTATCCAGAAGTGGGTAAACCTTTTCAGCAAACAAGTTATGGCTCATTAGGGGCTTATCGGATATTTGTGGATTAAACCAATCTCCATAGTTCGAGCGCACAAACTTTGCAAAGGCTGTATTGGCATCCGTTTTTTGCATTTGCAATATTTCGACCATTGCATCATTTCCAAACGAATCTAAAGACAAATCCCACGCAGAAATTCTTTTATAAATATCTATCCATCCATCGGGAGTGGAACAATTATTTATATCATCATTAAGTTTTCCAAACTCTTCACGATAATTTTTGAGGCTCTTTTCAGATATAATCTCCTTTTGATCAAGTATCTTTTTTATGGCAAGCAATATTTGATGCGGATTGACAGGCTTTATGAGATAATCAGCAATTTTTCGACCAATGGCCTGCTCCATAATTCCCTCATCCTCGCTTTTGGTTATCATCACGATTGGGATATCGGGGTTTTGCTTGCTTATTTCACTCACAGCATCTAGTCCCGAAATACCAGGCATATGCTCGTCCATAAACACAATGTCAAACGACTGTGTAGAGCAAAGCTCGATGGCATCACGTCCATTATTCACCTTAACCACCTCAAATCCCTTTTCGGAAAGAAAAAGAATATATGGCTTTAGTAAATCAATCTCGTCATCAGCCCAAAGTATCTTTGCTCGCTTCATTTATTGTAATTAGTAATTTAGTATCTCTCTAAAACAGAGCAAATTTAGATATTTATTGCCTATTGCACAATCATTTTGAATAAAAGTTGGGAACCTCCCCACTTCAATCCAATCTATTGTATTGCGCATTGTTGCCACTCATCTGTGTATATGTGGTAAATGATAACTGTGGCACAATAGCCTATTTCTTAATTTATCTTTATTCATCAACTTATCCTCATCTACTCTCTAGCTCCTTTATACCTCCTTTATACCTCCTTTATAGCTCCTTATATCATCTATGGTTTTTCATGGTACTAACAGGCCATTTCTCGACCCACACATTATAGATTTATTAACGTGTACGGCGCAAATATTATAATTTATATACAAAACACAAAGCTGAAGCTTAATAGGGTAACAACCAAGTATGTAGTATTAATATCATCAAAACGTTTAGACATTGGTATATCTTACGGAGAGAAATAACATAAACACATATAGTTACCACGCTGATTATATGAGAAATATAGTAAAAAATCAAAGGGACCATCCTGTGGCAGATAGTCCCTTTTAGAAATTGTTGGAATACCGTTTAGGCAACGGCATAGATAAAGTGTGGTTACCAAGTAAGCTCCAATAGATACAAGATTGTGAATCATTTTAATTGTAAGTAAACTATTATCAATTTCAAATGTTCATCATGTTGAAACTAAATAATACATTTTTAAAAATAGAATTTATAATGAAATCAATTGCAATAATATACGGCTCGAGCACTGAGAACACTAAGAATGCAGCCGATAAGATTGCCGAACATTTGGCTGAGTATTCACCAACAATCGTGGATGTGTACGATGGCGACGAGGAGTCGTTTCTATCTCACGATATACTTATTTTGGGTGTATCTACATGGGGTGTTAAAGATTTACAGGACGATTGGTCGGACTTTTTCAATAGGTTTGTAAAACTAGACCTGAGTGGAAAAACAATTGCTCTTTTTGGGTTAGGTGATGCATTTATATATCCCGACTCGTTTGTGGATGCTATGGGCATACTTTATGAAGCTATTGTGGACAAGGATTGTAAGATTATAGGCAAGACGCCAAATGAGGGTTATCAATTTGATTTCTCGAGAGCTATTGTTGATGATGAGTTTGTGGGACTACCACTAGATGATGACAACGAACACGACCTTACCGACGAAAGAATAGAGAAGTGGGTGGAGCAGTTGAAATCTGAATTCTAACTAGCACTCTACACCATACCAGCCCTATCTCTGCAAATGCGGGGATGGGGTTGTTAGTAATATAATACCACTTACATCTTCTTATATTGAATTATCTAGCACACATATACCTCTCGGGAAGTGATCGCGAATTACAATTAGGGAATTTCTTGGGTGATTTTGTAAAGGGAAAGGCTTATGAGAAATATCCCGAACCACTCAAAACAGGGATTCTTCTGCATCGTGAGATTGATTCATTTACGGACTCTCATCCAATATTTTGTGAAACTGTTGACATTCTTCGCCCAACTTTTAGTAGATATTCAGGTATTATGGCAGATCTGTATTATGACTATTGCCTTGCAACAGACTTTGAGAAATATAGCCCGAATAAGAGTCTCGACAATGTGGCTCGAAATTTTTATATAACTACCATTATAAACTACAGAAACTTACCCGATAGGGTGAAAAGCTTTATTTTCCATTTCATTTCTACCAATAGACTAAAGAAATATAGCACCATGGAAGGCCTCGAAGATTCGTTAAGAATTATGTCGGAAAAGAAATCGAGCGCCATCAACCCCAAACTTAGTATTGAGTTTCTTAAGGACAACGAAACAATAATTAGAGACAAGTTTAATGCTTTTATGCCCAAAGTTATTAATTTTGCAGATTCGTATATCACAGCAAATATGCCAGTAGGCTAAGTTAAGGGTTATTACATCGCAAAATAAATTAAGTAAATCAGAAAGAGATAAGAGAAGTTGGGTATTGGCGGCACTAATGATGACTATGATGCTGGCCGCAATGGATTCTACAATTGTATCGACAGCAATTCCGCATATTGTATCCGACTTAGGAGGGTTTAGTAAGTTTTCATGGGTTTTCTCAATATATCTTTTGGCACAAACGGTAACAATTCCACTATATGGTAAGTTCACCGATATCTTTGGTAGAAAAAAGATTCTTATATTCGGTATTATCTTGTTCCTAATAGGCTCGGCAACCTGTGCCACCGCATGGAATATTGGCTCGCTTATAGCCTTTAGAGGTTTGCAGGGATTGGGTGCGGGCTCAATAATGGCCACTGTAAACACAATAGCAGGAGATATATACACACTTGAGGAAAGAGGAAAAGTGCAGGGATACTTGTCAAGCATATGGGGTATTAGTGCCATTGTGGGACCTGCTCTCGGTGGCGCATTGGCCGAATATGCCCACTGGAGATGGATTTTCCTTATCAATATTCCAATTGGGGCTTTATCTATATATCTACTTCTGCGCTTTTTTAAAGAGAATAAGCAAACCGTTATTCCTTCTATCGATTATAAGGGTGCACTACTGATAATGGCTACATTGGGGCTCTTTTTCGTGTTTATATTGGAGGGTGGACAAAGCTGGAGCTGGACTTCGGTAAATAGCATTGCTTTGCTTGCAATAGTGGTGGTGCTTGCATTAATGACATACAAAACAGAGAGAAAATCACAAAATGCAATAATGCCGGCATGGTTGTGGCGTAATCGAACCTTTGCATTTACTAATCTGGCCATGGCTGGAATGGGAATTGTGATGATGGGTCCCGAGACCTTTCTGCCTACATTTGCTCAGGCTTCGCTTGGACTTGGTGCCATAACTTCAGGTTTTATTTTAGCCAGTATGAGTATTGGATGGCCTACTGCTTCAGCATTATCAGCAAGAGTTTACATGAAGATAGGATTTAGGGAGACCTCTATAATTGGAACTATTATTCTATTGGTTGCTACAGTAGGATTTCTTTTTATTCCTCATCCGCAACCAATCTATTTATTAGTTTTAAATCAGATTCTAATCGGTGCAGGATTTGGTCTTCTATCTACTCCTGCATTGGTAGGCATTCAATCACTAGTAGGCTGGCAACAAAGAGGCGTGGTTACAAGTTCAAACATCTTTGCACGCAACTTAGGTCAAAGCCTTGGAGCGGCAATAATTGGTGCCATTTTCAACAACTCATTGATGATTCAGTTGAAAAACGCGCCAGCATCTATCCCCACAGATATTACTGATCTTATAAAAACATTGCACGACCCCACTCTATCACTACAATCGAAAGAGTTTTTGAGATTGGCTATCAATAATTCGATGCATCATATCTATTGGGGAATGATTATATTCTCATTCCTAATATTGATTGCTTTAATATCGGTGCCTCACATTTCTCCTAAAGGGGATCATATTGTAAAAGATTAGATATAGATTACTACACTCTTTTTAGATTGAAAACATCTTTGCGTCGATCGCGCATGTTGCGTACACTACCAAATTGATTCAACTCTCGAAGCAAGTCAAGGTCCACATCTCCTATCAATATCATTTCGGTATTGGGTGTCGCCTCTGCCTTTACACCATCGGTTGGGAATGAAAAATCGCATGGAGTAAACACTTTCGATTGGGCATACTGAATGTCCATATTATGAACCTTGGGAAGGTTACCCACGCATCCAGCAATTGCCACATAACACTCATTTTCGATAGCCCTAGCTTGAGCGCAGTGGCTCACTCGTGAATATCCATTTTGCGTATCCGTAAGGAATGGAACAAATAGGATATCCATTCCATCATCTGCCAACAATCGTGATAGCTCAGGGAACTCTACATCGTAACATATTAAAACTCCTACTTTACCACAATCGGTATCAAAAGTCTGTAAGCTATTACCTCCTTGCATTCCCCACACTCTTGCCTCATCAGGTGTTACGTGAATTTTCTCGTACTTATCTACTCGTCCATCTCGGTGGCACAAGAAACCCACATTATATAGGCTACCATCACGCACTTCGGGCATACTACCCGTAATAATATTTATATTGTATGTTATGGCTAACTCTGTGAGTCTTGAGGATATTGCATCCGTATATTTAGCCAACTCCCGTATTGCATTTGGTTCAGATAGATGGTTATACTTTGCCATCAAGGGAGCATTGAAAAACTCTGGGAAAAGAGCAAAATCGGCGTGATAGCCTGAGACTGCGTCCACAAAAAACTCAGCATGCTGAATCAAATCGTCCAAGTCCTTATAAGGACGCATTTGCCACTGAATGAGGCCTAATCTTACAATACGTTTTGTAACGCTTGCATCAACTGTTGGCTCTTCGTAGTAGATATTGTTCCAACGCATCAAAACAGCATACTCACCCGACTCCTCATCGCCCTTAAGGTAGCCTCGTAATATTCGGACTGCTTGAAAGTTATTGGATATTTGAAAATTAAGAACAGGATCATCCAACTCTTTTACTCTTACACGACGAATATATTCGCGGGGCGACATCTCATCAGCATAATTATGATAGTTGGGCATACGACCACCAAAAATTATAGATTTCAAATTCAATCGCTCGCATAGTTCTTTACGATAATCGTAGAGGCGGCGACCAAGACGAAGACCACGATACTGCTTGCCTGTAAATACCTCTATGCCATAGAGCACATCACCATTAGGGTCGTGTGTTGTGAAGGTTTCATTGCCAGTGATTTGTCGATACGTGTGCTTATCACCATATTTTTTGTAATCGACAATAATTGATAGTGCACAAGCTGCTATCTTTCCATTTACTTTGATGATTGCCTGCCCCTCTGGAAATATAGATATGAGCTTTTTGAGTTGCCCACGCCTCCAATATGCGTTTGGTATATCTCCATATATATCTATCATCATCTCCTTTAGCTCCTCAAATTCTTTGAGGCTTAGGTAGCATAGTTCTATATTTTCAATGTTACTTATATCCATATGGTTCATATAATATTTACTCTGTGTATATTCTTATTATTTTAGCATCAGTTGTAGGGCGTTCGTTAGCATCTATCTCTAGATTTGCAATTTTGTCTATTACATTAAGACCTTCTATAACTTCACCAAAAACTGTATATTCTCCATCTAAATGTCTTGACCCACCAACTGTGGTATATGCTTTGCGAATATCTTCTGGAAAGAAGAACTTACCAGGAGCTTCCTCATAGAGCGAGTCAACTACATTTAGCACTGAATCCAACAGTGCATTAAAAGCCCTTGCATCTGTTGCTTTCAACTGTTCCAGCTGATCACGATAGGGTGAATAGTGATCTTTTATTATTTTATTTTTAATTGGCACATTTACAGCCATTTCTAATGTATCCATTCTACCCTCGGTGTGCACTTTGCCATGAACCACAAAAAACTGCGAGCCATCTGATTTCTTTTGTGGATTCACATCATCATTTCTACGTGGAGCAGCTAAAGCGCCTTTTTTATGGAAGTGGTGATCTCTAAATTCGGGCATTATATCCATATCTGTTCTGCCACCGCCAATCTGTGCTCCCTTTGGTGCATTTCTAGAATCTTGGGCACCACCTTGTATCATAAACTCACGTAGCACTCTATGAAACAAAGTTCCATCAAAGTAGCCTTGCTTAACAAGTTTCAAAAAGTTATCACTATGGTTTGGGGTATCATCATACAAAATAGCCCTCATGGTGCCATAATTGGTTTCAATTACTATCGTTGGATATTTAGTTTGAGCATTTACTACAAATACAATTACCAACATCAAAAAGGTTAAGGTACACTTCTTCATAACAATGAATATTTAGAAAATTAGAGCCTCTAATTGGGAGCTCTTTTATACAAAAAGAAAGCAATGAAAATAAATACAATATTAGGAATCCACGATGCCACAAAGGGGCTCATTGTTCCATTAACAGCAAAAGAAGAACTGACAGTCATAAACAGGATATACCCCATACTTAACACAAGGCCGATACCAATATTAAGTCCCATTCCGCCTTTTACTTTACGAGCCGATAGTGATGCTCCGATAATAGTGAGGATAAAAGCTGAAAATACGGATGCAAATCTTGAATGATACTCAATTTGAAACGCTTGAATATTTCCTAAGCCTCGCTCCTTTTGACTACTTACGTGATTGCGTAGCTGTGGGTTCGACATCATTTGCTGGTCGTATTTTGCAACCACAAAATCATTTGGTACAACCTGAATTATAGTATCTATAGAGGTTCCGGTGGTGATTGTCTCATTTAGTCCATCAAAATCTCTTATCTGGTAGTCCTTTATAGTCCAATGAAACAGAGAGTCATATTGAATAGAACGTGCTGTGAGCCGCGACACGAGATTAAGACTATCAAAATGATCGATAGAAAAGTTATATCCTGTGTTACTAGCCATATCAAAGTTGCCAAAATATATATTTGTATTTTTAGATACTTTGAACTGTATGTCTCTATCTCCCGTCTTCTTTCGATCAGGGCTAACATATGTTTGTTCAAACTCGATACGTGTCTTATTGGCTGGTGGAATTATATATCCACTCATTACAAAAGAGAATACAGCTATGATAGCTGCCGAAATCATATAGGGCTTCAACATACGCCTAAACCCAATACCATTAGACAAAATGGCAATAACTTCGGAGTTTGAAGCCATTTTAGATGTAAAGAATATTACAGCAATAAAAATAAATAGAGGGCTAAATAGATTTGCGTAGTAGGGAATGAAATTTAGGTAATAGTCAACAACTATTGCCTTCAACGGTGCGCTATTACTCATAAACTTATCAATCTTCTCATTAATATCAAACACTACAGAGATTGATAAAATGAGGGCAATCATAAATACATAAGTCCCTAAGAACTTCTTTATAATGTATTTATCTATTTTAGTTAGCCATCTTCTATGCTTCATTATTTTGACTTCATTATTTAATTATAAACGTTGCATTACTCGCTCAAGAATCATGGGCTTCCATGTAGAAAAATCGCCTGCAATGATATGTTTGCGTGCTTCTTTGACTAGCCACAGATAAAAAGCTAGATTATGAATAGATGCAATTTGCAATCCTAATATTTCATTCACATTAATGAGGTGACGCAGATAGGCCTTGCTGTAGAGTGTGTCAACAAACGATGCTCCATTTTCCTCTATTGGAGAGAAATCATTTTTCCATCGCTCATTTCTCATATTCATTATACCATTCTTAGTAAAAATCTGACCATTTCTACCATTACGTGTGGGCATTATACAGTCAAACATATCAACTCCGCGCTCTATAGCCTCAAGTAGATTAGCTGGCGTGCCAACTCCCATTAAATAGCGAGGTTTATCCTTTGGTAAAATTTCATTTACAACCTCAATCATCTCATACATTACCTCTGTGGGTTCACCAACGGCAAGCCCACCTATTGCGTTTCCATCAGCTCCTTTTTCGGCAACATTCTCGGCAGCTATACGACGCAAATCAGGATAGGCAGCACCTTGAACAATTGGAAATAGAGTTTGACTATGTCCATACAGCGGTTCCGTTTCATTGAACCTTTTTATGCATCTATCTAGCCATCTCTCAGTAAGTGCTAATGATTTTTTTGCATATTCATATTCTGAGTCACCAGGAGGACATTCATCAAAAGCCATAATAATATCTGCTCCAATTACTCGTTGGATATCCATTACATTCTCAGGTGTGAATAAATGCTTAGAGCCATCTATGTGTGAGCGAAACTCAGCTCCCTTCTCTGTCAGCTTTCTATTATCCGATAATGAAAAAACTTGAAAACCACCACTATCTGTTAATATTGGCCCACTCCAACTATTAAATTTATGCAAACCTCCAGCAGCACGAAGTGTTTCAAGTCCGGGTCGCAAATACAAATGATAAGTGTTTCCTAAGATAATCTGAGCCTCAATATCATTCTTTAGTTCAGTCATATGAACAGCCTTTACACTACCTACAGTGCCTACAGGCATAAATATTGGAGTCTCTATCTGACCATGATCAGTAGTAATTAATCCTGCCCTTGCATTGGACTTTGGATCGTTATGTATAAGTTGAAATTTCAATTTATTTACGTTGATTTGATTAGGTGACAAAGATATAGGTTTTGCGGCAACAAACAGAATAGTAAAGATTTAAAATTCGTTACAGATACTTTGCTGCACTATTATATAATAAAGCTTGGACCTAGGCTACAAGCTAGCAAGTATTACTTTTAACATTTAATGATTTGCATGAAAAAAGATTTTTATAGTAAAATGAGCTATAACACACTACCAATGCAACAATCATACACATTAAAATGATTAATATGAAAGTTTATTCTATTTTTGTAGTTGTTATAACATAAAACAAAAATTACAAAGTATGAAAAGGAAACCAGAATGGCTTAAGACATCTCTGCCACAAGGTAAAAAGTATCTTGACATTAAGGATATTATTGAGAAAAAGAGCTTGCACACTATTTGTGTAGATGGCAAGTGCCCAAACCTTGCTGAATGCTGGGGAAGGGGTACTGCTACATTTATGATTATGGGTAACATATGCACAAGAAAATGTAAATTCTGTGCTACCATTTATGGGCGCCCACACTCATTAGATTGGGATGAACCTGATAGGCTAGCCGATACCGTTAGCAAAATGAAACTTAGACACTGCGTAATAACTAGTGTTGACAGAGATGACCTAAAGGATGGAGGTGCAGGTTTTTGGGCTTTCACAATAAAAAAACTTAAGGAAAAGAATCCAAACACAACTATAGAGACATTAATTCCTGATTTCAATGGAAAAGAGGAGCTTATAAATAGAGTTATTGAAGCAGGTCCCAATATTATATCGCACAATATGGAAACTGTAAGGCGACTTACTCCTCAAATAAGAAGCAAAGCAAAATATGAGGTTAGTCTAAAAACAATTGAAACAGTAGCAAAAAGTGGAGTAGTGAAAGCTAAGTCGGGCATTATGGTGGGACTTGGTGAAACTGAATCGGAAGTAATTGAAACAATGG